>JBGPEV010000305.1:0-4768 GCA_041482995.1 bacterium
AGCGCTACGAGATTCCGCGACCCCTCAGCTCTGTGCCGGCGCAGGCGTCGCGCGGCCGCTGACGGCGCGCTGCGCCGGTGGCCAGCCGGCCTGCCAGGGCCGGCTAGAAAAAGCGGGCCTTGTCCTGCCGCGCGAACTGGAAGAGCAGGTGGGCCCCGCCCAGCAGCGCCAAGGCGTATCCCGGCAGGAACAGCCACCAGGCGAAGCGCGGCGGCAGTCCTCCCCGCAGGTAGTAGTCGGATTCCCACGTGAAGGAGAGCACCAGGATCCCAATCCCGATCAGCAGCGCGCTGAATTCCAGCAGGCTCGGGCTGCGCACCGACCGGTTGCGGGCGAAGCACAGATAGCACGTGGAACCCAGCACCAGCGCCGCGGCGACGGCAATCGGACAGATCACCGGCGCCACCCAGGGCTTGGGGATGAGAAACAGCACGTCATACGTCAGCAGGGAGCCCGGCCATCTCAGAAATAACCAAAGGAAGCCGTAGTAGGCCAGGTCCCATACGGCAAACACCAGTGCGTAGGCGGCAACGCGCAGCAGCAGCGAGACCTGAAGCAGATAGGCGGGCACCAGCAGCACGACCAGCGTCGCCACCTCCCGGAAGACCTCCAGGCTGTTCAGGTGGGTTCCCAGCGCCCTCAGGGCGTCGTGCAGCGGGAAGAGCGCATTGCCACCCAGCGCGCGCAGGTAGATCACCACGGCCGCCTCGATCAGCGCGAGCGCAATGGCAAACACCCACAGGGCCAGATAGCCCGAGAAGGAAACGGTGCGGGTCATGCAAACCCATTTATCTCATTGAACATTTCAGCGCAAGGAGCACTTCCCCCCCAGGTGGGAGGGAGCTATGATGAGCGGTGAAAGGTCGCCGCGACGTGAACCAGAACCCACGGTGCGACTCTAACCCGGTATAGGCTGCAGTAGTGGGCCAGGGCTGACTCGACGCGGAGACCCAGCGCCCTTCCAGGTGACTTGCATGACCCAATTGCCTGCCAGCCAGTCCGAGTGGTCGTCTCTGGACGACCACATTTTGATCAAGGCGTACCTGCGAGGTGAACAGGCTGCCTTCGAAGTGCTGTTCAAGAAGTACCGGGATTTGGTGGGACGGCTGGTGTTTTCCATCGTGCGGGACGCCAGCCTCGTCGATGACGTGGTGCAGGACGTGTTCCTGCTGGTGTACCGCCATCTGCACAAGTTCCGCTGGGATTCCGCGTTCAAGACCTGGATCTACAGGATCGCCGTCAATGAGGCGATCCGCCAATTGGAACGCGGCAAGCGCTGGCAGCCTTTCCCCGAGGGGGACCCCGAGCCCAGCACGCTGCCCTCCGCCCTGGTCGTGTACGAGGTGGGAGACTCTCCCGAGCGGATGATGATCGACGGGCAGCGCCGGGAACTGGTGCATAAAGCGCTCAACTCCTTGCGTCCCCACCACCGCGTGATCCTCAATTTGTACTACCTGGAGGATCAGTCCATCCAGGAAGTTGCACAGATCTTGGATATCCCCGAGGGGAGCGTGAAGTCCCGGCTGTTCTACGCGCGCGACGCCTTGAAAAACGCGCTGACTCCGGCATTGCAGCCTGCGTCGGTCGAAAAGCAGCGAGGTAGTCATGGTTTATCGTGAAGCGTGCGACAAACGGGAAGCGGCCGCCCGCGTTGCGGTGGCCCACCCCGAACAACTGGCCCGGGATCCCTGGGCCGCCCATCTGCGGGAGTGCCCGGAATGCCGGGAAACCAGCCTGGGCATGGCCCAAGCCCTGGCGGTGTTCCGCCGGATGGAAACCGAACGGCAGGACGGCCGCGGTGAAATCGGCCCGAGTTGGGAACGGGTGGCGGCGGCCCTGCAGGGCGAGCCGCGCTATCGCGTGTTTCTGCGCCGCTACCGGATGCCGGTGGCCGCCGCTGCCGTGGGCGGCCTGTTGCTCTTCAGCGGCGCCGGCGCCTGGTACGCGGAGATCGGCGGCGGCCAGGAGAACATGCCGGCCCGCATCGTCCGGCTACAGCCCGAACAGCGGCAGCGCATGCAGCAAGTGGTGCAGCAGTCGCTCGCCGGCCCTTACGGCGGCGCCCCGGCCATCGCGCAATCGCGCCCCGTGCCGCGGCTGACGCCGGTGGAGCCGATCGCGACCGAGGAACTGGCCGTGGAGCCCAACGGCCTCTATGCCTCCGGGGAGCGGACGCTGCCGGGCGAATCGGTGTTCCACCAGAACCATCCGTTCCTGGAAGGCCGCGATATGGCCACCGCGGACGAGGATCGTCCCCGCTCCAACCCGCCGCTCTATCCCGTGATCTCCGGGTCGGCGGGCATGAGCCCGGTCAGCTTCCCGGTGTTTCACCCCGACCTGCGCTAAGTCGCCGGGCTGGCCCGTCTCATTCCATTCGCATTCATCCGTGAAATTTTCCGCACCGTAGGGGCATTGGCGCGCCATGCCCCTGCGACCGGCCGATAATTAACGACCGAATGCGAAATAAAATCAGGCGCAGCCCGCGCCGCGGCCTTCTGTCCCTTCCCTTCACAATTCACCGGGCGCGGCTTGAGCGGCACGCCTCGGCGCGGTGCGGCGGGCCCAACGCGCCAAGCTGCCCTGCCACGGGCGGCCGGAATCCAACGCGGAAGAATCGAGAGGGTCTGGACGATGCGGGTCTAGCTGGACTTCTTCATGAAATACGTGAGCACCGTGGCCAGGATGCAGATGGTCAGGCCGCCCATGAAGATGTTGGGGACCGAGGCGATGATCGTCATCCACAGAAAGAGGAACGCCTTCATCAAATAACCCAGTGCGTCGAACATGGTCGGTCCCCGGGTGATGCGGAATACCGCGGCCTAGCGCTTTTTCTGGTTCTTCAGCGTGAGGTAGAGCGAGAGGGACGAGCAAGCGAGGATGAGGATGAACTCTCCCAAAATCCAGGACCAGGACATAGCCGCCTCTTCCAGCAAGCCAAATGCAATGTGTTTCGACCGTGTTATTTCGGAATTGCGGTCCGCTGTCAACCTGAAATTGCGAGCCCCCGGCATCTCCCCGCCCGCTTCCACCCGGATGCGGAACCCGTTTGCTTCCCCGGCGGAAATTCCGCACTATGCGTCATGAGTAACGTGCCGGCCGCGGCACGGTGCGCGGGGTGAAAGGCGGCGGGTGTCCAGCGCCCGCGGACTTGCGGGAGCGTCCGCGACGCGGTGGTCCGGCCATACCCTCCATGGCGTCGACAGCGTGAGGCGGCCGCTTCCAGCCCCGGGGGTTTGGAGACCGGGCGCGGGTGGCGGGAGGGGGCGCGCCCCGGGAACGAACACGAGGAGAAGGGTGATGCGTCGAAATCTGCTCTGGGTGCTGCTGGGTGTGGTGCTCCTGGTCAGCTACATTGCTTCCAGCCTGATCGAGTTCCTGGTGGACGTGATCTGGTTTGACGCCGTGGGCTACAGCCAGGTCTTCCGCACGATCGTCGTCACCCAGTGGGGACTGGGGCTGACCGGCGGGCTCATCGCGTTCGGCTTCCTCTACGTCAACTACGCCTATGCGCTCCGCCAGATCGGCGATCCTGGACAGTTCATCCCGCCCGAGCTGATGGCCACTCCACTCGGCGGCCTGCTGGGCGGCCGCTCCCTGAAGCGCGTGGCGCTCCTCCTCAGCGCCATCATCGGTCTGCTCATCGGCCTCACGGTGAGCGGGGCCTGGGAGACGGTGCTGCTCTATCGGCACGGTGGCAGCTTCGGCGCACCGGAGCCGGTGTTCCTGAAGGACGCCGGGTTTTACGTGTTCACCCTGCCGCTCTTCGACAAGGCGCAGTCCTATCTTTGGTCCTTGGGTTTCGTGGCGCTGCTCGGGGTGGGCGCCACCTATCTGATCAAGTTCCAGGCGGAACGGTCGGCGCCCAACAACGTGATTACTCTCGGCGGATTCTCCGACCGGTCGCGCTGGCACCTGGCAGTGCTGGCGGCCTACATGCTGGCGCTGATGGCCATTGGGCAATACCTGAACCGGTTCGCCAGCCTTTACGAGGCCGGTGGCCTGTTCACCGGGCCCGGATACGCGGACATCCACGGCACGATCCCGGTCCTGGCCCTGAAGGCGGTGACCTGCGTCGTGGTGGCGGGGGTGGTGCTGTGGGCCTTGCCCCGCCAGCGCTACCGGGACCTGATCGGCGGCGCCGTGCTGCTGATCGTGGTCTGGATCGGCGGCAACGTCTATACCTCGGTGCTCCACCGGTTCGTCGTCAGCCCCAACGAGCTGGAGAAAGAGCGGCCCTTCCTGAAGGACCATATCACCGCCACCAACAAGGCCTTCGGCCTGGATCAGGTGATCGAGCGGCCGCTGAACGAGGACACGGACCTCACCGCCAAGGACATCGCGCAGAATCAAGCCACCATCAACAACGTGCGGCTGTGGGATCACGAGCCGCTGCTGCAAACGTTCGCGCAGATCCAGGAAATCCGCACCTACTACACTTTCGTCTCGGTCGACAACGACCGCTACCGGATCAATGGCGAACTTCGGCAGGTGATGCTCTCGCCCCGGGAATTGAGCCCGGCGGCGCTGCCCAGCCGGACCTGGGTCAACGAGCGGCTCACGTTCACCCACGGCTACGGCCTGACCCTGGGGCCGGTGAATCGGGTGAACGAGCAAGGTCTGCCCGTTCTCTATGTGAAGGACCTGCCCCCCAAGTCCCAGTATCCCGAATTGGCCGTGACCCAGCCGGAAATCTACTTCGGCGAAGTGCCGGACGACTACGTGTTCGTGAAGACCCACCAGAAGGAGTTCAACTATCCGGAGGGGGACA
>JBGPEV010000306.1:0-4766 GCA_041482995.1 bacterium
CCCACAGCCCCGCCCACGGCACCGCCACGTGGCTGGTGAGCGCCGATCCCCAGGGCGCGCGGATGGTGCAGACGTTCGCGCTCCCGAAGAACGCGCCCCAGCCCGGTCAGTTCCTGTTGTGGCTGCGCACGCGGCTGGTGGGTAGCCGGATCGCCGCCGTGACAGTCCACGACGGGCAACTGGTGGACATCGCGTGCGACGGGCAGGACGGCCCGATGCACCTGGTGCTGGAGATCAACGGCCGGGAGAGCAACGTGCTGCTGGTGGACGCCGGGCAGCGCATCCTGGCCGCCCTGCGTCCCTCCGCCCAGGCGCCGGGCCAGGAGCCGGGCGCGACCTATCATCCGCCCGAGCGCCTGCATCGCTACACCCGCTCCGATCCCTCCCGCTTGCCGGTCGCCGACCCGGCAGCAGCGCGGCAACTGGATGCCCTGTGGCGGGCCCGCATGGCGGAACTGGACTTTCAAGCGCGGCGCACGGTTGCACTGCGGCGCATCCGCTCGCGCCTGGAAAAGCTGCTCCGCCGCCTCGAGCACATCGAAACGGACCGGGCATCCGCCCAGGGCGCCGAAGGGTTGCGAGAGCAGGCGGAACTGCTGCAGATTCATCGGTCCGCCCTCAAGCCGGGTCTGGCGGAGATCAGCGTTCCCAACGAGTTCCTCCCGGAGCGCCCCCTGGTGGCCATCCCGCTAGACCCCGCACTCGGCGCGAATGCCAACATCGAGCGGCTCTTCCAGCGCTACCGCAAGCAGCGCGATGCCACCACCCACGTGGAGCGGCGCTTGAGCCAAACCCGGCGGGAACTTGCGCACTGGTCCGCGCTGCAGGAGCAGGTGGAAGGGGTGGCCGATGCCGCGCAACTCCAGGCGCTCGCGGATGCGCTGCCCGCTGCCGAGCGCACCGCGGTCGACCCGCCGCAAGCGGCCCGCCAGAAACGCCCGGACGCGGCGGACGTGATGACCCGGGTGAGCGCGGACGGCTTCACCATCTACGTGGGCCGCTCCAAGCTGGAGAACGACGAGGTGACGTTCCGCATCGGCCGTGGGCGGGACTGGTGGTTCCACGCGCTGGGCGTGCCGGGGGCGCACGTCCTGGTGCGCAACCCTAACGACGGCCCGTTGCCCCCCGCCACGCTTCGGCAGGCGGCGTGGCTGGCCGCCTACTATTCCAAAGGGCGGGCGCAGAAGGCGTTGGAAGTCACCTGCACGCAGCGCAAGCACGTCCGGAAGATCAAGGGCGGCGAGCCGGGCCAGGTCACCCATGCCTTGGGCCGCACGTTTTGGGTGGATCTGGACGACGCCCAGGGCCGGGCGGTGCTCGGGGAGGTGGAGCGTGGCGAGCTGGACGTCTGAGCGGCGCCGGCCAGCGCGGTGGAGAACGCCATACTCTATCCGATCAATGCTCCACCGAGGCGAGCGCGCGCCAGTCGCGGGGACTGGAAGGGTAGGCGAAGACTTGGACTTCCGGCGGCGCCGAAGCGCGCGCGCCAAGGGGATTTCGGGTGGCGAAGCGCGCGCGGTCACGATCGACGAAGCGGTACGGCAAGTGCCCATCCCGGCCGGGCGGGATTCCCATGCGCGTGGTGCGGATAATCTGCCGGGGGCGGTCGCCGACATCGAGCAGGAACAGCTGCGGCGACGGCAGCGGCCGGCCATCCCATTCCGGCACGCGCAGGCCGAGGCTGCGGCACAGCAGCGTCTGGCCCGAGCAGAGCCGGGCCGGTTCACGCGGCTCCCCCGAGGGCAGCGGATTGCGGCGCTGCATGGCGGCGACCCGGCTGCGATCCCCGCGCCCGGTCAAGTGGGGCACGCCCGCCTTGAACAGGACGGCGTTGCCCGCGCCCCGGCAACTCACGTTGAAGGAGTCGCCGCCCCGCGCATAGTACATGTAGATGGTGCCGGGAGGCATGAACAACGCGCGCCGCTTCTCCGTGAAACCCAGGGAAGCATGGCTCGCCTTGTCCGCTAGATAGTAGGCCTCTGTCTCCACCAGCAGCGCCATCAGCCGCAGGGTGCCGATGCGGTGACAGAGCACCTTGCCCAGCAGGTCCGCCGCGACCGTCTGCGGGTCGCGGTCGAAGAAGGACTGGGGCAGGCGCACCGGCATACGCCCAGGATGGGCCATGGGGGATCTCGAGCGGCGCTCGGAAAACCGATGCCCGGGCCACGCGGCCGGCCCGGGGACTTGTGGCGGCCAGTATGGCGATGGGGCGGGCAGCCCCGCAAGGGCGTGGCGGCCCCCGCTCCCCGAGCTGGCCGGTCAGGAGTCGGCGGGAGGCCGGTCCAGCGCCGCGGTGGAATCCTTCGGTTGGGGCGCCGGCCCGCGGCGCACGTCAGGGCGTGCTCAGGTGGGCACCCCCAGGCGCGGCAGCAACCAGAGCTGCAGCACCCAATAAACCGCCAGAATGGCGATCGGAATCAGCAGGTCCTGCATGGCATGCTCCGATAGAACGGCGTGGGCCGGCTCCGGCCGGGTGCGCGATCCCTTCCGGGGATCACGAGGGTTGGGCGACCAGGGCCTGCTCGAGCATGGATTCGTATTCCTTGCGCGGCAGCGCCCCCACCCGGGCCTCCACCATCTTGTTGCCGGAGAAGACCGCCACAGTGGGTATGGATTGAATGCGCAGCGCGGTGGCGACCCCCTGTTGCTCGTCAACATTCAGCTTGCAGACCTTCACCCGGCCCCGATACGCCTCCGCAACGCTTTCGATGGTGGGCGCCACCGCGCGGCAGGGGGCGCACCACGGGGCCCAGAAATCGACGAGCACGGGCATCCCGGCATCCACCACTTCCCGTTCGAAATTGGCATCCGTCAGTTCGACAATCGGATTCATGGCAAGTTCCTCAACGGCTCATGGGTTGGGGGAGCGCAACTCCAGCAGTCGCGGCCCGATCCATCACGTTCCATCAGCCTAGCATCCACGCCCGAACGCTTCTGTGAGTGAATTACACTTCTGTGAGTGAATTACAGTAGCGCTCTCCCCGGGGTGTGCGCCACGCCCATGCGCCGCTGAGGCCATTCCACCCGACCGCCACCCTGGGCGCAACCCAGGGAGGCGGCCCACAGAAATTCCATGATGGGGCGAGGAATCCCCGCACTTTCTGCAAATTGACCGGGGACAATGGCGGCGTACAGCGGCCGCTGCGAAACGGGACGCCCGCCGCGCCTACGGGGCGGTGGCGATGCATTCCAGAATCCAAGTTCTTCCGGAATCCGCAATGAAGCGTGCGGGTGAGTTCACCCTAAACAGCCTGTTTGGAATCGGTGCAACGTTGCTGGTTCTCGCCGTGGGTGCCGGCTTGGCCTGGTTGCCCCTCCGTCTCATGGCGCCGTCCGAGGACGGGCCGGGAGGAATCGCCATGGGACTGCTGCTTGGCGCCGGAGCGACGGCCGGATTGGGCCTTGGCCTGCTGGTCAGCGCCTTCAGCCACGGCCGGGCTTGGAATGCGCAGAGCGCGACGCCGCACGCCCGCGCGTTTGACCCGCAACGCAGCGATTCGCCGCGGCGCCAATGGCCAGCCCGCTCCGCCGTCCGCAATGCGGAAGCAATTGGCGCCGCGGAGAGCGCCGGGCTGGGCCATTCGGAGGGCCGCCGTACCGCCGTCCGGCCGGAGGCACTGCTGGGCGCGGACGAGATGTCCGGGTTGCGCACCCAGGTGGATAGCCTGTGCAAGACGCTGAGCCAGAGCGAAGCCAATGCGCTTCTGCTGGCCGAGTTGATGGATAGCGGCGTGACCTTGAACGCCTTTCGGGCGGCCGGCCTGGCCCGGATCGCGAGCCAAGTTTTGGCCGGTCCCGGCGTCGTGGAGGAACTCGCCACCGCTGGCCCTGCGGTTTCCAGCGGGTTGGTAACGCAGGTGCAAGAGGATTTGCGTTCCATCGCGAATTCCCTCGATTGGCTCGCCAATGCCTGGATGCAGGGATCGGTCGACGCCGACGGGTTGCGGGCGGAGCTGCAATTGCAGGTGAGAATGACCGCCCAATTGAGCCCCGTCGAACGCTTGCTGTTCCTGTCGACTTTGTTGCTCGCTTCCGTTTCCGACCTGTCCAGCGCCTTGGCCGATCATTGCAACCGGTTGCGCAACACGGTACGCGACCAGGCCGCTTCGCTCGGGATCGACCGGTACGACGCCCTGAACGACGAAATCCGGGCTGCCCACCCCTGGCCCCGGCAGAACCGGAGCGGCCCGTGGGCGGGAATGGAGTGGGGGGACGACCTCTTCCCGGGCCCGCATGGGAAGCTGAATTAGCGGTCTGCCGCGCCATGTCCTTCGGCGGTGTCGAACGTGCGGGCCAGCAGCGGGGCGCGCACGTCCGCCGCTGTCAGGCCCGGATATTCCCTCAGTACCGCCGCTTCGCGCTCTCTGCCACCCCTCTTCCCTTTTTCCCACGATCCGCGTTTCCGGTGGATGGCCCATGGTTACAATTGTCTGCGCCGAGAAGGGATCAACCTGACGGCGGGGGAGAATGGGCTTGGATCGTGTGCCAAACCGGAAATCTTCGTCCTCGTACTGGCCGCCAACCCAAGCGATTTCTTCCGTTCGTCATATTTTCCGTAAGTCATGTCATTACAATATATTAAACGAGGAATTGACCAACCGGGAAACGGCAGGCACCCTGCGGGAATCATGGGCCCGGCACAAAGCACCCGCTACGCGGCGCGGATTCCGGTTGGGCGGCGAACGCCCCCCTTTGCCTCCACCGGGAAGGGGGGCGCCCTATTGGGAATGATACCGGGAAGTGCGCGATTGTCAATAGAAAAGCGG
>JBGPEV010000307.1:0-4751 GCA_041482995.1 bacterium
AGCTCAATATCCAGTTCGTCCGTGGCAAAGCCGACGTCCAGATGGACGTCCACGGGCACGTTGAATTCCCTGGCGAGCGAGAACACGCGCCGGATCTGTCCGGCGCGATCGGGGTCGTAGCCGGGCGCACCGCCGACCGCCGCCGCGCCCCGCCGCAGGCCCTCCACAACGTTGGCGTCCGCCTCGGGGACGTTCGTCATGCCCTCCTGGGCAAACACGCACAGGTCCATATCCACGGCCCAGCGGTAGTCCCGGGCCACCTTCTGCAGGGCATCGAATCCGCGCAGGCCCACGTTGGGGTCCACTTCCACGTGCGTCCGCACGTGGGTCGTGCCCTGGAGAATGCACGCCTCCAGCGTGGCGGAAGCGCGTGCATAAACGTCCTCGACGGTGAATCCCGGCTTCACGGCCGAAACGCGCTTCATGTGATCCCGCCCGCGATCGGGGGCCGGGGTGCAGCGATCCAAGATGCGCGACTTGTCCAGGTGGATGTGCGATTCGATCAATCCCGGAGTGACCAACCGTCCGCCGGCATCGATCTCCTCCCCGGCCGCCTGCAGGCCGGGCTGAATGGCTGCTATCGCCCCATGGGCGAGACCGATATCGACGAGGGGCGCCTGCGGGTCCAATGTGCGGGCGTTACGCAGCACCAGATCCAGGGCCATGGGCAGACCTCCAGCGGGGGATTGGACGGCGGATCTTCCGGTGCGCTGGCGGGAACCCCAGTAGCGCGTCAGGGTCACATTTTCGGGCTAGGCACGGCTGTGGGCGGAGCGCACGGCGCTGCTGGCCCCTGCACAGGTACATTCCCGGCTGCCCAGCGGAATGTAGGGGCGGATCGCGATCCGCCCGCGCAGGGTCCCGAAGCTGTGAATGTCGAATTCAAGCTCTGCCCACCCGCACATTCGGCCCTGACGTACCCATAGCCCAACCCACGGGTTGCGCGCAAACGCACTCCCTGCCGCTCCCGCCCCCCGGCGGCCGGCCTTCAGTCTCCCGCGGCCGGTTTCACGGGCTTGGGCCAGCGCGTCTTCACCAGCGGCAGCACTTCCTCCACCAGGCGGCGCGTCTGCGCCAGCATCTCCTCGTCGCCTGTTGCGGCGGGACGGAGGATGAACTTGGACACGCCCGCCTCGACGTACTCCCCGATGCGCGCCAGGATCGTGGCCGCGTCACCGACGGCAAAGTAGCCGTGGGGGTCGCGCCCCGTCCGCTTCAGGTAGGCGTCCATCAGCCGCGCCAAGCCCGGGTCCTCCGCCGGGCCGAAGCGGAAGGGGAAGCCCGCGCCGTAATGATCCGCGTCGATGTTGCGCCCGGCGGCGTGGGCGGCCGTCTTTATGGCGGCGACCGCCAGCGTGGCTTCGGGAGGCGTCTCGGGGCCGGCCTGCCAGCCGGTGCCGTAGCGCGCCGTGCGGCGGATCGCCGCGCCGGAGGAACCGCCGATCCACATGGGCAGCTCGGGTTGCACCGGCTTCGGGGAGATGGACGCCCCCGTGAGGCGGTAGTGCACGCCGGAGAAGTCCACACTCTCCTCGCTCCACAGCCGCTTGATGATCTCCAGTCCCTCGTCCGTCTTCTTGCCTCGTGTCGCGGTCTCCACGTGCAGCGCCTGCCATTCCGGGCCGCGCGGGCTGCCGATGCCGAAGCCGGGCAGCAGGCGCCCTTCCGACAGCACATCGATGGTGGCGCACTGCTTGGCGAGCAGCACGGGGTCGCGCAGCGCCAGGGAGACCACGTTCATGCCGAACTTGAGCCTGCGTGTGCGGCCCGCCAGCGCGGCCAGCGTGGTCATGCACTCCAGGATCGGCTCGCGGCTCACCAGGCGGTCGGTCTGCCAGAGGGAATCCACTCCCCCCGCCTCGCACAGGTCCACCCAGCGCCAGTAGGCCGCCGCACCCGAGAACGGGAATTCCATCAGGCCCAGCCCGACGGCAATGCTGCGCGACATGGCTTTCTCCCTCTGCTGGATGTGCCGCGTGTGTCCTCTGACCCTCTACCAAGCCATCTGCAGGATTTCCACGAGGTCTTCCGGCCGCTCGATCTTGCGGGGATTGGTGCGTATGGGCGCGTCCTGCAGAGCGTGCTCGGCAATGGCCCGGAACTGCTCGGGCTTGATCCCCACTTCCCGCAGCCGGCCCGGCAGGCCGAGGCGCCGCACCAGGTCCGCCACCGCCTGCGCCGCTTCCTCGCCGGGGCGCCCCATCAACCGGCTGACCCGGGCTTCCTGCTCGGGAACCGCCGGCGCGTTCCAGCGCAGCACGCTGGGCAGCGTGACGCAGGACGTGATGCCGTCGGGGATGCCGTAGGAGCCGCCGAGCGTGTGGCCGATGGCGTGACTGGCGCCCACGCCGACCCCGGCCGCGGCGCCGGCGATGGAAAGCCACATGCCCAGTTGGCCCTCCAACCGCGCCCCCAGGTGCTCGGGCGCGGCCTGGATGGCGGGCAGGGCGCGGGTGAGGAGCGTCAAGGCCTGGCCCGCCGTGGCGTCGGTGAAGGGCGTGGCCTGGAGCGAGCACAATCGTTCCACGGCGTGATCGACGGCCTTCATTCCCGTGGAAAGCAGCAACTCCAGCGGGGTGTCCAGGGTCGCCGCCGGATCGAGCACCACCGCTTGGGGCGTGAACAGGGGATGGCCGAAGCCCTCCTTGACGCCGCGCTCCGTGTCGGTGACGCCCGCGATGTGCGTGAACTCCGCGGCGGAAAAGGTGGTGGGCACGGCCAGCATGCGCACCGCACCCTCCATGCCCTTGGGGCGGCGGCTGGGGTCCACGCCGCGGGCGCCGCGATAGGCATCCAACTCCTCGGGGCGGGTCAGCCCGTTCCAGAGACAAGCGAGCATGAGCTTGGTGGCGTCGATCACCGAACCGCCACCCACGGCCACCAGCAGGTCCGCCCGGGCGGCGCGGGCCTGGGCCGCGCCTTCGATCACCGAGCTCCGGGGCGAGTGCGCCGTGACCCCCGCGTAGGTGCCCACGCAGCGGCTGCCCAGGCGCTGGGCTATCTGGTGCGGCAGCCGGTGCGGCCCGGAGAGCGACCGGTTGGTCGTGAGAAAGACGCGGCTCACCCCCAGCGCCTCGATCTCTTCGGCGAGCGCGTCCGCGGCGGGTTTGCCGTAGATCACCCGTTCCTGCAAATGATAGCGGTGCATCCCGCTCTGCATGCGAGCCTCCAGTCTCGTGACGGTGCCGGACTAACAGGCTGCGGAAAAACCCCCTATCCGCAGATTACGCAGATTACGCAGATTGATTTTCGATCCGAACGGCTGAGCGCCGGCTTCTTTGCGGTTCGCCGACACAGCGCAGACTGCATGTCCTCCTTCCGCTGGGACCCGCCTCGGGAGCAAATCTGCTTGAAATCTATTCCCGTCAATCCCTCTGTGTGGATACAGTGCAGACGAACACTGAGTTCTGAAAGAAGATCTGCGTAATCTGCGGATTCGTCGTTGTTAGTCCTTCAAATCGAGAACTTTCCCTAGCCTGCTACCCCGCCGGATCGCCCAGGTCTTCCCGCGCCTGGGCCAGCAATGCCCCCCAGCCCTTCGGGAGCAGGACCGGACGGGGGACGACCGCCGTCGCGAGCGCCGGCAGCCAATAGGCGTGGGTGGGGTGTCCACCGCCGGCCACGGCCAGGATCAATTGCTCCGGCCGGCGGCTGATGGGCATGGGGTCGGGCAGGTCCTTCAGCACCGAGGCGTGGGCTTCCAGCTCGATCCAGCGCATCAGCCCGGTGCGACGCACCTCGACAAGCGGGAGACGCGAGTGCTCCCAGAGGAATTGGCGAATCTTGGGCTTGCTCCAGCCCTGCGCGGCCAGTTGGCCCGCGGCCACGTTCGGCAGCAGCAGCGCCCCCGGCGTGCCGTGTTCGTAGCCCGGCAGATAGTGGACGTTGGGCACGCGCAGAAAGGCGGCGATGCGGTACAGGCTGGCCAGCGCCTCTTCCTCCCCGGTCTCCTTGCCCGACCCGCGCCGCACGATGTTCACGGCGCCGGTGGCGGGAAACACCGTGACCGCATTGTCTCCCGCGGCGAATCCGCGGGACTCCGCATGTTGGGGCGGCCAGCCCGCGGGGAGGCCCGCTTCGTCCTCGGCAAATACGGCGTTCGTGTAGCGCATGCCTCCGTAGAGGGCCATGCTGCCCGTGCCGGGCAGGGCGCCGCCCACGTTCTGCAGCAGCAACCGCAGCGCGCGCCCGATGCTGGCACCCGCCGGGTGCGCCGGGTCCGGCCCCATCAGGCCGAAGCCCGAATTGAGGCGAATCTGCCGCGCCATCGGCCCGTTCGCGATCACCACCGGGTAGACGCTGCCGGAGGTGGCCTGCCACTTGTCGTGTTCCATGGCGGGATCGAGGATCGCGTCCAGCGCCGCCAACAGCACCGGCAGGTACTCCGGGCGCCCGCCGGCCATGCCCAGCGCAACGGCGGCCGTCTCCACGGTCACGATGCCGCCCTTGGGCATGATCGCCCCCAACACGTCGCTCGCGGGGCGGTCCGTGCCCTGGAGCACCCAGGCGATCACGTCCTCGGTGGGCGGAACGATAGGCAGGCCGTCGCCCCAGCGGTTGCGCAAGAACAGGTGGTTGAGTTTCGCGGCGGCCCGCAAGGGGGTCTCCCCCTGCACTTCCACGGGCGGCGGCCGGTGAATCCCCGTCTTGTCTATCGTGGGCCGCCATGTGGTCAGGCCGGCAATGAAGTCCTGCGTGCGGCGCTCCACGGGCGAAATGTCGCTCCCCACGAGGAACAGCGGGACGGGGAA
>JBGPEV010000308.1:0-4746 GCA_041482995.1 bacterium
AGCTCCCGCACGGTGCGCTCGCTGCCATCGGGCCGCACCACGCGGTGCTCGACGCTGTATCGCCCGCGGGCCGCAATGGCGTGGGCGAGGGCTTCCTGGATGCGGGCGCGATCGTCAGGGTGGACGTGGGCGTAGAAGTTCTCGGTGCTCACTTCGATCGTTCCCGGTTCGTGGCCGAAGATGCGGAACACCTCGTCGGACCAGCGCAGGGGGTTGCGGTCGATCTGCTCCAGGTCGCTCAAGTCCAGTTCCCAACTGCCCAGGTGGGTGATGCTCTGGGCCGCGGCGAGGCTGGCCTCCCGTTCCCGCAGCGCCTGCTCCGTCTGCTTGAGCGCCGTGATGTCCGCGATTTGGCTGACCGTGTACCGCACCGCGCCCGCGGGGTCGCGGGAGGCGGCCACGCTGAGGAATCCCCAGCGCACCTCGCCGGAAGGGCGGACGTAACGCTTCTCCAACTGGTAGGCGTCGATCTCCCCCGCCATTAGCCGGCGAAAGTCCACCGCGTTGCGGTCGAAGTCGTCGGGATGGCTGAATTCCCGGATCATCTCCAGCACATCCTGCCGCCCCAGCAGTTCCTCCCGCGGGCGGCCCAGGAAGCGCTCCAGGGCTTGGTTCACCTGCAACCAGCCCCGCCCGGGGACGGCCACCGAGATGCCCAAAGGCGCGTGATCGAAGGCGATGCGGAAGCGCTCCTCGCTTTCGCGCAGCGCCTGCTCGGCCTGCTTCTGTGAAGTGATGTCGGCGATCTGGAGGATGATGAACCGCAGGGAGCCGCTGGGGGTGCGTGACGCCGCAACCGCGATGCGGCCCCAACGCACCTCTCCGGCCGGGCGAAAGTACCGGTTTTCCATCTGGTAGAAATCCACCTCGCCCCCCATCAGGCGTTGGAACTCCGCATGGTCCCCCGGGCGATCTTCGGGATGGGTCACCTGGCGGAAGAACTCCTCTGGATCGCGCTGGCTGAGCAGGTCTTCGCGGGACCGGCCGAAGAATTCACATATGGCGGCGTTTGCCTGCAGAAATCCGTGTGCCGGCGTGCCCAGCGAGATGCCGATGGGCGCGTGCTCGAAGGCGATGCGAAAGCGCTCCTCGCTCTCGCGCAGGGCCGCCTCGGCTTGCTTGCGGTCGGTGATGTCCACGACCTGGGTGATCACGTAGTCCAGCGCGCCTTCCGGCGTGCGGACCGGGGCGAGGTTCACGATCCCCCAGCGCACTTCGCCATTGGGCCGCAGGTAGCGCTTCTCAAGTTGAAAACCGTCCAGTTCGCCCGCGATCAGTTTGCGAAAGCCCGCGCGGGACGCCTCCACGTCGTCGGGATGGGTGACCGCCAGGATGCCCTCCTCGATGCCGGGCAAGGCCAACACGGCTTGGCGCGGAATACCGGCGAAATCCTCGAAGGCCTGGTTCACCTGGACGTACTGGCCGCTCGCGTTCAACAGGTTCATCCCGATGGGCGCGTGTTCGAACGCCACGCGGAAGCGTTCCTCGCTTTGCCGCGCCGCTGCTTCGGCCAGCTTGCGCTCCGTGATGTCCACCACGTGCGCGATGATGTACTGGGTGGCGCCATTAGCGTCCCGTGAAGCCGAGACCGCGAGCTGCCCCCAGCGCATCTCGCCGGTGGGGCGGAAGTAGCGCTTCTCCATCTGATAGGTGTCGATCTCACCCGCCGACAGCCGCGCGAACATCCTGGCATCCGGTTCGAAATCCTCCGGGTGCGACGCCTCGCGCACCAGGTGCATCGGTACGGGGTGGTTGAGCAACTCCTCCCGGGGGCGGCCCAAGAACTTGCAGTACTCGTCATTGACCTGGATCCAGCCCCGCCCAGGCACGCTGACCGAAACGCCCATCGGCGCGTGCTCGAAGGCGATGCGAAACCGCTCTTCACTCAGCCGCAGCGCCTCCTCGGCTTCCTTGCGGGTGGAGATGTCGAGCATGCTGCTGAGGATCGCCGGCTGCCCGTCCCAGGTGGTCAGGCGCGCAACGTTTTCCACCCAAACGCGCGAACCGTCCTTGCGCCGGCCTTCGAACACATAGCGGGGGGGCGCGTACTCTCCGCGCTGGCGGGCGCCGCGGTAGCCATCCATCCGCTGCCGTTCCGCGGGCGCCTGGAATTGCTGCCAATCTCCCACGGCTAGCGCGTCCTGGGCGCTGGGATAGCCGAACATCTCCGCGAAGGCCGCGTTCACGAATTTCAGGCGATTGTCCCAATGCACCATCACGCCCTGCAGCGAGCCCTCCAGCAGGTCGCGCAGGCGCCGCTCCGCGTCATCGAGCCGCGCCCGCAGGCGCGCCAACTCCGCTTCCGCTGTGGACGAGTTGCGCGGCTCGCGGGCGCCCTGCGCCGACGTGCGGCGCCTTCGGCTGGCCATGGACGGTGACCGGTGGTGGCGCGCCGGGGTGGACCGGCGGGACACAGGAATGGGACAGTGGAACGCCGGACCGAGGCCCGGAACTCCTTGGCCCTGTTGAGCAATCGCGCTACCCTGCCTCTCACGAATCTACATCAAATTCCAGCGTGAAACGCGACAAAACTCCGGCAGGTGCCATGCTGTTCAACTCCGTTCTGGAAGCGGTCGGCCGTACCCCCTTGGTCCGCCTGCAGCGCATCGTGCGGGGGGTCAAACCGCTGGTGGCGGCCAAATTGGAATTCGTCAATCCCGGCGGCTCGATCAAGGATCGCATCGCCTTGGCGATGATCGAGGATGCGGAGCGCAAGGGACTCCTGAAACCCGGCGGAACCATCATCGAAGGCACCAGCGGAAACACGGGGATGGGCCTGGCCATGGTGGCCGCAGTGAAGGGCTACCGGGCCATCTTCACCATGCCCGACAAGATGAGCCAGGAGAAGATCGACTCGCTGCGCGCGCTGGGTGCCGAAGTGGTGGTGACCCCGACGGCCGTCCCCCACGACGATCCGCGCAGCTACCACGCCGTGGCGGAGCGGCTCAGCCAGGAGATTCCCAACTCCTACTTCCCCAACCAATACGACAATCCCAACAATCCGACGGCCCACTTCCAATCCACCGGACCGGAAATTTGGGAGCAAACCGAGGGCCGTGTGACCCACGTGGTGATCGGCGTGGGCACCGGCGGAACGATCACCGGCGTCGGACGCTTCCTGAAGGCACGGAACCCCGCCATCCGCATCGTCGGCGTGGACCCGGCGGGATCGATTTTCTACGACCTGTTCAAGACCGGGAAGCAGCCCCCGACCAACCCCTACAAGATCGAGGGCGTGGGCCAGGACGAATTGCCCAAGAACGTCGATTTCTCGGTGATTGACGACATGTACGCCGTGGACGACAAGGAGGCCTTCCAGTTGACGCGGGCGCTGGCGCGGCAGGAGGGCATCTTCGCCGGGGGTTCTTCCGGCATGGCGCTGGCCGCCACGCTCCGGTTGGCCCGCGCGTGCAGCGAGCGGGACTACCTCGTCGTGTTGCTGCCCGATTCCGGATCGCGCTACCTGAGCAAGATCTACAACGACAACTGGATGAAGGAGCACCAGTTCCTGGAACCACCCGTGAAGATGAACGTGGGCCAGATCCTCGCCCAGAAGGACGCCATCACCGCCACGCTGATCGCAGTCAAGTCCGATGCCACCCTCGGGCACGCCATCGAGGTAATGCGCGGCCACGCCATCTCGCAGATCTCCGTGCTGGCGGCGGACAACCCGCGCCAGGTGCTGGGCTCCGTGGACGAGAACCGCCTGCTCAATGTGCTGCTGCGCGACAACACCGCGTGGGACCACAACGTGCTGGAGCACATGGACGCACCCTTCCCCCGCGTGCCCGACGACGCCACGCTGGATGAACTCGCCGGGCTGCTCGCGAACGCGCCCGCCGTGCTGGTCGAGCGCCGCGATGGCACGCGCACGGTGCTCACCAAGAGCGACGTGCTCTTCTCCCTGCTCAACGCGGAGAAGGGGCGGGTGGCGGGGTAGGGATTTGCCGCAGAGGAACGCTGATGACGCTGATTGAAACGGCAGATGGAACCACGGATGGACACGGATGAACTCGGATTACTGGCGACTGCAATTGAAACCACCGATGAACACCGATTGACACCGATGGCTCACGGCGCCGCGATCGTGAATCACGTGGGTCCGCCAGTTCTTGCCAGCTTCGACGAATCATGGCTCTTCGAAGCCCGCCCGACTGCCAGGGACTTTCCCGATCACCGGTAACCCCCGACAGATTTTCTGAGCTTTTTGAATCTGCGCAATCTGCGTACTCTGCGGATACGCATTCGGTAGTCGTTCAGCGTTTCCCTGCGTTCATCCGCCGCCCAATTCAATCGGTGCAATCTGTGAAATCTTTGGATAGACAGTTAGGATTTGGCACGCTGGCCATTCACGCCGGGCAGACGCCCGATGGGGCGACGGGCGCCATCATGACGCCCATCTACCAGACCAGCACGTTCGTGCAGGCGGCGCCGGGAGAGCACAAGGGCTACGAATACGCCCGCACGGGCAACCCCACGCGCACGGCCCTGGAAGCCAACTTGGCGGCGCTGGAGGGGGGGACGCACGGCATCTGCTTTGCTAGCGGCATGGCGGCCATGGACGCGGTGTTGCGCCTGCTCAACGCGGGCGACCACGTGGTGGCCTGCGACGATCTGTACGGCGGCAGCTACCGGCTGTTCACGCAGATCTTCGCGCGCTTCGGGCTGGAGTTCAGCTTCATCGACATGTCCGATCCCCGCAAGGTCGCTGCCGCCATCACGCCCCACACCCGGCTGGTGTGGGTG
>JBGPEV010000309.1:0-4723 GCA_041482995.1 bacterium
CATCGGCAACCTGGTGGAGGAGGCCGCCGCCACCATCTGGCGCGGCCCCATCGTGCATCAGGTGATCGAGCAGATGCTGCGCGACACCAAATGGCCGGGCGGCGACTTCATGATCATCGACCTGCCGCCCGGCACCGGCGACGCGCAGCTCACGCTCTCGCAACTGTTGGAGCTGGCGGGCGCGGTGATCGTCTCCACGCCGCAGGACGTGGCGCTGCTGGACGCCATCAAGTCCGTCTCCATGTTCCAGAAGGTGGACGTTCCCGTGATCGGCCTGATCGAAAACATGAGCGCCTTCATCTGTCCCAAGTGCGGCACGGAAACGCCCATCTTCGACAAGGGCAACGCCCAGCGCGCCAGCGGCCAGAACAACATCCCCTTCCTGGGCCGCATCCCCATCGAGATGGCGATCCGCGAGGGTGGCGATTCCGGCGCCCCCATCTGCGCCACCGCCCCAGAGAGCGCCACGGCCAAGTCCTTCCGGGGCATCGCCGAGGCGATGATCAAGCAACTGGAGGCGATGGGGTAGGTGGTCGGCGCTTGCAACGGCGTCGGACAATTCCGTAAGGTGTTTATCAGGTGAACTAATGACTCCCCAGAACAAGAGCCTCAGCAGTTTGCGGAAAGACCTGGATGGAACCCTGCGCAGCGTGGTGCTTGGCAAAACCTATCGTGTCGCTCGAGTCCACGGCGGAGAAGTTGTGCTGATGTCACGAACCGAGTACGACCGCCTCGTCGAGGACAAGACGCTGGAACGAGCGATAGCAATTGGCAAGGCCGAACTTGACGCGGGCCTAGGGATTCCTCACGCTGAAGTCGTGGCCAGATTAAAGCGGTCCATGTCGAAATGGAAATCATCTGGTCGCCCCAAGCGTCGCGCCAAATAGTAGCGATTCGCGATTTCATTGCACAAGACTCGGCCGCCCGCGCGGAACGGTTCACTACCAGACTCTCAAGCGCGGTACTGCATCTTGAGCGGTTTCCGTATTCAGGCGTGGCCGCCGGTCGGAAGCGAGATTGCCGCCAAATTGTTTATCGTGGATACCGCATCATCTATCGTCCTCAAGCCCCACATCGTTGAAATCGTCGCCGTGCTCGCTCCGGGCAAGCTCTCGGAATTGACCGATCCTCGTCTCCGCAAAGATTGACGTGTTGAGCCTTCGCCACCGCCGGCCTGCTGCTTGCCCCGATCCCCTCCGTCCAGTAGTGTGGCGCTGAGGTGACCCATGACCCCCAAGACCAAGAGCCTCGCTAGCCTGCCAAAAGACTTGGCGCGCACCGCGCGTGAGGTCAGGCGGGGCCAGACCTACGTGCTGGTTGAGGAAAACGCCGCTCCTATCGTGCTGACTTCCGCACGAAACTTCGACCGTTTGGAGGATGAACTCTTGATCCGGCGGGCAATCGCGGCGGGTGAGGCCGATATCGCGGCTGGGCGGCTTTTGACCACAGAGCAGGTTCTCGCTGATCTCAAGCGTCATATGAAACGATGGACGTCAAATGGACCAACGAAGCGGAAGCATGGCTCAAGGAAATCAGCGACTACATTGCGCGGGACTCGCCGCAACGGTCAGAAGCGTTCATCCTCCGCCTGATCCGCGCAACCGACCGCCTAGGAGCGTTTCCGCTTTCGGGAAAGGTGCTGCAACTGGACGAACGCTATAGGGTCATCATCATCTCCGGCTACCAGATCATCTACCGCGTGACCGCGGACCGCGTAATGGTTGCCGCCGTCCTGTCCCCGGGGCTGCAAATCGAGACCGCCCTGAACCGGCGTTGGGACTAGGAATTCATGAGCAAGCGCGCCTTCGGCACCGAACAGACCGGCCGCAATCCCTACTTTCCCCGATTGCTCGGCACCCATGGCGCGGTGGCGACCCACCACTACCTCTCGGCCCAGGCGGCGCGGGACGCCCTGCTGGCGGGCGGCAACGCGATCGATGCCGCCGTGGCCGCCACCCTGGTGGAAGGCGTGGTCAACGCCAACATGTACACCATCGGGGGCGAGTGCCCGATGCTCATCTACCTGGCCCAAGAGCGCCGGGTGGTGAGCGTGAACGGCAACATGACCGCGCCCGGCGCCGCCACGCCCGCGGAGTTCCGCCGCCGCGGCCTCTCTGACATGCCCGACGAGAACATCCTCTGCGCCGGGGTGCCGAGCGGCGTGGCGGCGCTGCTCACGGCGCTGATGCGCTGGGGGCGGCTCACCTTCGCGGAGGTGGCCGCCACCGCGCGGGACTACGCCCGCGAGGGATTCCCCGTGCACAAGGGGCTCGTGCTGCAACCCAAGTACGGCATCGCGGCCTGTGCCGAAAAGTTCCGGCGCTGGAAGGGCACCGCGAGCGTGTACCTGCCCGGCGGCCAAGTGCCCAAGATCGGCTCCCTGCTGCGCAACCCGGCCCTGGCCGACTTCTTCGATACGCTGCTGGCGGCCGAGCAACGGGCGCGGGGCAAGCGCGAGCGGCGGCTGCAAGCCGTCTACGACGAGTTTTACCGGGGCAGCATCGCGGCCGAAATCGAGCGTTTCTCCACTGAGCGCGACGGGCTGCTGCGCATGGAGGACTTCGCCCGCTACGACCCGCGCATCGAGGAGCCCGCGCGGCTGGACTACCGCAACGCCACCGTCTTCAAGTGCGGCCCGGAGAATCAGGGTCCCGTTACGCTGCAAGGGCTCTCGATCCTGGAGAACTTCGACCTGCGCGCGGTGGGCCACAACTCCGCCGGCTACGTGCACACGGTGGCGGAAACGCTCAAGCTCACCTACGCGGACCGGGAGCAGTACTACGGCGACCCGCGCTACGTCTACGTCCCGCTCGCCGGGCTGCTCTCCAAGGGCTACGGCCGCACCCGCGCCGGGCTGATCGACCCCGCGCGCGCCGAGCCCGCCCTGCGTCCCGGCAATCCGCTCACCGGCGAGGCGCTGCTCCCGGAGGCCCAGCGGCTGGCGGGCCGCACCTGGGGCGACGGCACCGTGCACGTGGACACGATCGACAGCGAGGGCAACCTGGCCTCGTTCACGCCCAGCGGCGGCTGGATCCGCTCCCAGGAGGTGATTCCCGCACTGGGGTTTGCGCTCAGCAACCGCATGCAGACCTTCTACCTGGGGCCCGCGCACCATCCCAACGTGGTGGCGCCCGGCAAGCGGCCCCGCACCACCATCTCGCCCACCCTGGTCTTCCGCGAAGGCAAGCCGTGGATCGCCTACGGCAGCATGGGGGGCGACCAGCAGGACCAGTGGATGCTGCAATTCGTGCTCAACATGGTGGACTTCGGCATGACCCTGCAGGAGGCGATCGAAGCCCCCAAGTTCAGCAGCGAGCACTTTCCCGGCTTCTTCGCCCCCCACGACTTCATCCCCAACCGCCTGCGCATCGAGTCCAGCGTGGGCCAGCCCGTGCTCGAGGAACTGGGGCGGCGGGGGCACGACCTGGAGGTGTCGCCGCCCTGGACCGAAGGCTACCTGCTCGCCGCGGCCATCGATCCCGAGACGGGGCTGTTGGAGGCCGGGTGCGACCCGCGGGGAGAAAAGAGCGAGGTGTTTCCCGCCTTCGCGCTGGCGTGGTAGCGGGGACTCGAAAAAACTGCTGAAACACAAAGACCACGAAGGACACAAAGAACGGCGAAAACGGGTTTCACGCAAAGGCGCAAAGGCGCAAAGGCGCAATGAACAATTGCCAACACACGAAGACCTCGGTGGACGCGAAACTTCGCCGTCGTGGGTACCGACAACCGCAGTACCTTCGTGTGCTTTGAGTACTTTTTAGTTCGGTTGTTTTTCTTTGTGGTCTTCGTGGTCTTTGTGTTTCAGCAGTTTGCAGTTCTACCAAACCAGCTCACGCCCGCCCCACCTGCGGGAACCAATGCCGCGTGCGGTTGCAGGCGGCGCACACGGTCAGCATCACCGGCACCTCCACCAGCACACCCACCACGGTGGCCAGCGCCGCGCCCGAGCCGGGGCCGAACAGCGCGATGGCCGTGGCCACCGCCAGCTCGAAGAAGTTGCTCGCGCCGATCAGCGCGCCCGGCGCCGCCACGGCGTAGGGAACTCGCAGCAGCCGCATCAGGCCGTAGGCGAGCGACGAGTTGAAGTACACCTGGATGAGGATCGGCACGGCGATCAAGACCACGTGCAGGAAGCGCCCCGTGACGTTCTGCGATTGGAAGGCAAAGATCAGCACCAGCGTCGCCAGCAGGGCCCCGACGGTCACGGGGGAGAAGCGGGGCAGGAACGCCTGCTCGAACCAGGTCTTGCCGCGCGCGTTCACGAGCCAGGCCCGGATGCCCGCGCCCACTGCCAGCGGGATCACGATGAACACCCCCACCGAGATGAGCAGCACCGGGAACGGCACGGCCAGGGACGAGGCCCCGCTGACGAGAATGCGCACGATGGGCGCGAACAGCACCAGCATGATCAGGTCGTTGAGCGAGACCTGCACGAGGGTGTAGGCGGGGTCCCCGTCGGTGAGATAGCTCCACACGAACACCATGGCCGTGCAGGGCGCGGCGGCCAGGATGATGCAGCCCGCGATGTACTGATCCGCGTCCGCGGGCGCGATCCACCGCGCAAACACGATGCGGAAGAACACCCACGCGATGAGCGCCATGGAGAAGGGCTTGATCAGCCAGTTGACGAACAGGGTCACCAGCAGCCCCCGGGGCCGCTGCCCCACGCCGCGCACTGCGGCGAAGTCCACCTTCATCATCATGGGCACGATCATCAGCCAGA
>JBGPEV010000310.1:0-4718 GCA_041482995.1 bacterium
TAGAGATCCTGAATGGGCACCACGTTCAGGTAGTTCCAGCGTTGGCGCCCCACGCGCTTCACGATCACCAGGCCCGCGCGTTCCAGGACGCCCAAGTGCTGCATCACCGTGCAGCGGTCCAACCCGCGAAACCGCGCGCACAGGCCGCCCGTCGTGCACGGTCGATCCCGCAGTAAATCCAGCAGGCGCCGCCGCCGCGCGTCGGCCAGCGCCTTGAACACCGCCTCCTGCTTCGTCTCGCTTGACATGTTATAAATCTATAACATAAACTCACGGCAGTCAAACCGATTTTCCGGGAGGCTGGCATGGATCTAGAGACGAAGGTGTGGCTGTTGGTGCAAAAGCCGCCGGAGCAGGTGTTCGAGGCCGTCGCGAATCCGCGCCAGATGAGCCGGTACTTCATCAGCGCGGGCTCGGCAACCATGACAACCGGGGCGCAACTGGCGTGGACCTGGGCGGACAAGAATCTCTCGCTGCCCGTGCGGGTGGGGGCGGTCGAGCCCGGGCGGCGCATCGAATTCACGTGGGCACCCGCTGGCCGGGAGACCTGGGTGCGGATGACGTTTGAGCCCGCTGCCCAGGGCGCCACCCAAGTCACCGTGATCGCCGGCGACTGGCCCAGCGACGAAGCGGGGATGGTCCCCTATTTTGAGCAGACCCAAGGTTGGATGCACATGCTGTGCTGCCTGAAGGCCTACCTGGAGTACGGCATCGACCTGCGCGCCGGCAAAGCGGCGTGACCGAGCGGGAGGACGGACCATGGACGTGCGATTCCAAGTGCAGACCGAGATCCTGCGGCCGGTCGCGGCCGTGTTCGACGCGGTGGTGAACCCGGCGAAGCTGTCCGGCTATTTCATCAAGTCTTCCACCGGCCCGCTCGTGCTGGGCAGCACGGTGATATGGAAATTCCCGGAGTTTCCCGTCGAGACGCCGGTGACCGTGACCGCGCTGGAGCCCAACCGGCGGCTGGTCTTGACGTGGAGTGGCGGACAGACCTACGACACCCAAGTCGAAATGACCTTTGAGCCGCTGGCCGCGGCCCGCACATTGGTGAAGATCGCCGAGACGGGCTGGACGCCGGACGAGGGGGGCCTGAAGCTGGCCCAGGGCAATTGCATGGGCTGGACCCACATGAGCACCAGCCTGAAGGCTTACGTGGAGTTTGGCATCAACCTGCGCGCGGGCGCCTTCTCGACCGAGCTGATCGAGAAGGAGATGGGCCTGCGGGCGACCTGATCGGCAAGCGAGAGAGCCACGCCGTGATTCGCATCAAGCTGACCAGCGTGATGGTCGACGACCAGAACCAGGCGCTCCGGTTCTACACGGACGTGCTGGGCTTCGTGAAAAAGACGGAGATCCCCATGGGCCAGTACCGCTGGCTGACGGTGGTCTCTCCCGCCGCGCCGGACGAGGTGGAGTTGGCGTTGGAACCCATGGGCGCTCCGTTCGCCGTCACCTACCAGAAAGCGCTGCATGACGCCGGAATACCCGCGACCGCCTTCGCGGTGGACGATCTGGACGCGGAATACGAACGGTTGCGGAAGCGGGGTGTCGTATTCAAGAGCGGACCGCGACCGATGGGCCCGACCCGGATCGCCGTCCTCGACGACACTTGCGGCAACTACATCCAGCTCTTTCAGCCGCCGGGTTGACCGCTATACGGTCGCCACGAAGAACAGGCGCTTGAAGGGGAACACGGTCTCCCCGCCCGCCCGCTTGGGGTAGGCGGCCGCCACGCGCGCGCGGTAGTCGGCCTCGAAGTCCACCCGCTGCTGCCCCTGCAACGCGTCCAGGTAGCTCTTCAGCCACGTGCCCTTGGTGAACTCCGCCACCGGGTTCTCCCCGGTCAGCACCTGGTGGTACTCCACTTCCCACACGTCCAGGGAGCGGCAGAGCGGGGCCAGCGCGTCGTAGTAGGCGCCGGGTTCCAGCACCGGCGGCGGGCCGATCAGGGGCGCGAGCCGCTCCCGCCACGGCCCGGCCTGGGCGGCCTCGTGCATCAGCCGGTGGGAGGGCGCCAGGAAGTTGCGCGGCATCTGCACCGCCAGCACGCCGCCCGACCGCAGGGATTCCAGCAGGCGCGGGAAGAGCACCGGGTGGTTGCGCACCCAGTGCAGCGCGGCGTTGGAATAGATCAGGTCCACCGGCTCGGGCGGCTCCCACGTGGCCATGTCCGCCCGCTGCCACGCCACCTCCGGCAACTCCTTGGCGGCGGTCGCCAGCATCTCCTGTGAGCTATCCACCCCCACCAGCGCGGACTGGCGCCAGCGCTCGCGCAGGAAGCGCGTCACGTTGCCCGCCCCGCAGCCCAGGTCGACGATCCGCTCCGGCTGCTCCAGGGGAACCCGCGCCAGCAGTTCCAGCGCAGGCCGCAGCCGCTGGTTCTTGAAAGCCAAGTATTGGCCCGGCTCCCAGGTCATGCTCCTGCCCGAGGTCTCCGCCATATGCGTGCTCCGGTTTCCCTCCCTGCTACTCCGCGAATCGTGAAACTACTACAGCTTCACCACAAAGGACACGAGGGACACGAAGGACTGCAACCGCAAAAAGGGGCCCGCGCAAAGGCGCCAAGACGGGAAGAACAACTACAACGGCTGAACCACGACGAGCACGACGAACACAACGAACTGTAATGGCATGGGTCCAAAGTCGAAAAGCGAATCCGACAGCCATTGCTGCTCTCCGCGCCTTAGCACCTTTGCGCGAGACCCTTTTGCAGTTCTTTGCGCCTTTGCGTGCGCCCCTGTTTTTGCGGTTCTTTGCGCCCTTTGCGCCTTTGCGCGAGACCCTTCTGCAGTTCATTGCGCCCTTTGCGCCTTGGCGCGAAACCTTCTTCCAGTTCTTCGCGCCTTTGCGTGAGACCCTTTGCAGTTCCGTTGCAGTTCCTTTGTGTCCTTCGTGTGCTTTGTGGTGAAAAGGCAGTTGCTGTTTTGCCGGTACCCAATTGCTGCTATAGATGACCGATATGCACGGGAGGGTGCCATGGTGGAACACCGCATCGCCGTCTGTCCCCACAACTGCCCGGATTCCTGCGGGGTCAAGGTGGGCGTGGAGGAGGGCCGCATCGTCTCCATCGCCGGGGAACCCGATCACCCGATCACGCGGGGCTTCCTCTGCGGCAAGGTGAACCGCTACGCCGAGCGCGTGTACCACCGGGAGCGCGTGCTGCACCCCATGCGGCGCGCCGGGAAGAAGGGCGAGGGCAAGTTCACGCGCATCGGGTGGGACGAGGCGCTCGACGAGATCGCCGCGCGGCTCAAGGGCGTGATCGCCGAGCACGGCCCGGAAGCGGTGCTGCCCTACTCGTTCACGGGCACCAACGCCACCCTGCAGAAATACGGCGGCCACCGCTTCTTCCATGCCCTGGGCGCCAGCCGGCTGGCCCGCACGCTCTGCTCCACGCAGGCGGCCGAGGGCCTGCGCATGACCAACGGGCACGACTTGGCGACGGATATCGAGGAGTTGCCCCGCTCCAAGCTGGTGCTGCTGTGGGGCATCAATGCCGTGGCGACGAACATTCACTTGATGCCCCTGGTCAAGCAGGCGCGGCAGAATGGGGCGCGGGTGGTCGCGATCGACTGCTACCGCACCCAGACGGCCCGCCAGGCGGACCAGTTCGTCCAGGTGCGGCCCGGCACCGACAGCGCGCTGGCCCTGGGCCTGATGCACGTGATCGTCGCCGATGGGCTGCACAACCGGGAGTTCGTCGCGCGCTACACGCTGGGGTTTGACGCGCTGCGGGAGGCCTGCGCGGCGTGGACGCCGGAGCGCGTGGAGTCGGTCACCGGCGTGCCGGCGGAAACCGTGCGCGAATTGGGCCGGGCCTACGGCCGCGAGCGCGCCGCGTTCATCCGCTGCGGGCTGGCGCTCTCCCGCCGCTCCAACGGCGCGATGTCCCTGCGCACCATCGCCTGCCTGCCCGCGCTGACAGGCGCATGGGAGGTGCCGGGCGGCGGCTTCATGCGCTCCAGTTGGGGCCACCGCTGGCTGAACCTGGACTACCTGCTCGCCCCGCCGCCGGGCAGCCCGCCCGCGCGCACGGTCAACATGGTGCAATTGAGCGGCGCGCTGCTGGACCTGCGCGACCCGCCGGTCAAGGCGCTGTTCGTGTACAACGCCAACCCCGCCGCCGTGACGCCGGGGCAGGGGCGCATCCACGCGGGGCTGGCGCGGGAAGACCTGTTCACGGTGGTACACGAGCAGATGCAGACGGACACGGCGGACTTCGCGGACATCCTGCTGCCGGCCACCACGTTCTTCGAGCACGACGACGTGCAGTCCGCCTACGGCCATTCCTACGTGCAGTTGTCCCGCGCCGCCATCGCGCCCGTGGGCGAGGCCAAGAGCAACTTCGCGCTGTTCCAGGCCCTGGCCCCGCGCTTGGGCGTGGCGGACCCGCTCTACCGGCAGAGCTTCGAGGAGATTCTCGATCGCCTGTTGGACCGGGACTGGGCCCCCACCCGGGCCTTGGACCGCGCCGGGCTGCTGGCGGGCCAAGCCGTCAAATTCGGCGCGTGGGAACGGCCCTGGGAGACCGGATTGAAGACGCCCTCGGGCAAGTTCGAATTCGTGTCCGCGGAAATGGGCACGCTCGGCCTGCCGTCCGTGCCCGCCTACACGGCGCCCGCCGGCGGCCAGCAGGACGCGGCGCTGCGTGAGACGTTTCCCCTGGCGCTGCTCACTCCGCCCTCCCAGCACTTCCTCAACAGCACGTTCGTGGA
>JBGPEV010000311.1:0-4696 GCA_041482995.1 bacterium
ACCACCGCGAGACCGCGGAGGCCTGGGAGTGCGCGCTGCTGCAGCGCACCGGCCCCAGCGCCCTGTTACTCACGCGACAAAAAATCCCCACGCTGGCGGGCACGGGCACCGGCGGCGTGGCCAAGGGCGGCTACGTGCTCTCCGGCCCGCCCCAGGGCCTGCCCTGCAAGGTTATCCTCATGGGCACCGGTTCCGAGACCCACCTCGCCGTGAAGGCGCAGGAGCTGCTCGCCGCCGAGAAGATTGGCGCGCAAGTGGTGAGCCTGCCCTGCTGGGAACTGTTCCTGGAACAGCCCCAGAGCTACCGGGACGCAGTGCTCCCGCCCAGCGTGACCAAGCGCGTCTCGGTCGAAGCGGGGATCGCCCAGGGCTGGCACCAGTTCATCGGCCTGCAAGGCACGCACATCGGCTTGACCACCTATGGGGCGAGCGCCCCCTACGAGAAAATCTACGCGGACCGGGGCATCACGGCGGAGGCGGTGGCGAAGGCGGCGAAGGGGTAGGGGGTGCAATGATTGCCGGAAATGTGGATGGGAACCGCCCTGGGAGCCAAATATGGGACGTTTGCCAATCTGCTTATTGTTGGTGTTGACAGCGTTGAATTTCTCGGGGTGCTCCTCTCCGTCGATAAGGCTTCCTGAAGGATCGAAGACTTACGACGATCATACGGAATATGCTGTTCAGCCACTTGACCAAGGATTCCGATTGACTGTCGCCTACTCGAGGTACCAGTTCTTTCCCGAAAGTTCTGTCTTGGCCGCCGAATGCAAGAGCCAGCTCTTAGCGATTGCCTGGGACCACGCAGAGAAAATGAAGCGCAAGATCGATCCGGTCAATGAGCAGAGAATCCAAATCACAATGGGTCGAAATGGATTCTCAGGTGTGACTTCATGCGGCGCATCCGCAATTGCTATTTGGAAAAAGGAATGAGTGACGTGCTCAACGCGTTCGTAGTTCCGTGCTAGGATCAGGAGAGTCTGAAACACGTCGCTGAACCCGTTGCCTGGTATAAGCGTGCGATGAAATCGATTCGCGAGTTCTCAGCGTCGCCCCAAGAGGCGATGCGCCAAGCGCTCAATGCCCTCGGAACGCGATATTCATCTTCCAACTGGGACGGCGAAGACGCCGCACCGATCGAGAAGGCCACGATTGCCCAGGCTGAACGGTTCGCGCAGGATATCGAACGATTGACTTCGGGTATGCATCTGAAGGCGGAAGTGGAATTCGATATCACGCCGGAACCCGACGGTCACTTGGCATTCGGTTGGTATATCGACAACGATTACGTCCTCGACGTGAGTATCGGAAACGACGGTTTCTACTACTTTGCCTCCCGGATAGGCAAAGACCATCACTCCGGAAAAGCGCCTTCCCGCCTGGGAATCCCAAGCGACTTGGCGAGCGACATTCGCCTTTTTTATCAATGACGGTGTCTTTCAGTGTCTTGAGTTCATGGCGCTCCGGTGGGATAGAGTCGACGGCGGGGAGTTGATTGCCCGCTTCTTGACCGACGAGCGGGACGAGTTCAACCCAACGACGATGCAGGTCAAACGGGGCGCTTTCCGCCCTCCTCACAGCTTGCGTTATTCGGTCTTTCGCATTTCGAACGATGCACTGGATGGCAAGATTCCGGATCGGGAGACCTGGGGACTCGCGCGACAACACGTGGAACCGACACGCGGCAAGGTGCTCGCCCGTGCCGAATTGAGCGCGGCGGATGTCGTGGGATTGGGACTTCAAGTTGAGCCCGATGGAACACCGCATCCCCGCCACGCAAACATTGTTGGTTGGCCGAGCAAAGACGAGCAGATGAAATTGCGGCAAGCCCTGGCAACCAAGGCCAGGCTTGTGCTGTGTCCGTGAGGATCCATGCTGATCGCCCCCTCCATCCTCTCCGCCGATTTCGGCCGCATCAACGAGGAAATCGCCGCCGCCCATGCCGCGGGGGCGGACTGGATGCACCTGGACGTGATGGACGGGCAGTTCGTGCCCAACCTGACGTTCGGACCGCCCGTGGTCGAGAAGCTGGTGAAGATTCCCGGGTTGGTGATGGACGCGCACCTGATGGTGCTTGAGCCGGACGCGCTGGTGCCCGGCTTCGCCAAGGCGGGCGTGCACCGGCTCACCGTTCACGCGGAGGCGTGCCCGCACCTGCACCGCAGCATCCAGCACATCCATGCCCATGGCATGCAGGCCGGGGTGGCGCTCAATCCAGCCACGCCCCTGGAAGCCATCGACGCGGTGCTGGAAGACCTGGAGCTGGTGCTGGTGATGTCCGTCAACCCCGGCTACGGCGGGCAGAAGTACATCCCCTCGGCCACGCGCAAGATCGCGGCGCTCAAGCAGCGGGTGCGGGAGCGCGGGCTGTCCCTCACGATCCAGGTGGACGGCGGCATCAACGAGCAGACCATCGGCGAAGCCGCCGCCGCGGGCGCGGAATGTTTCGTCGCGGGCACGGCCGTGTTCGGCCAGAAGGACTACGCCGCGGCCATCGCCGCCCTGCGCGCCGCGGCCGTGCAAAGCGCGCCCCGGGTCAAGGCCGCAACGCGGTAGTCGCCGTTCGCTCCTTCCGAAATTCTTGGGGGCGGGGGGAGAGGTTCCAGTGTCCGTTCCTGTCCGCTTTTGTCCGATCTTGTCCGATCTTGTCTCTCGACCTCCGGCGTTTCCTGCGGGACAATGACCTTGCGGTCCCGGACTGCGACGACGCCCGCTGGCCATGGCGCGCCGCTTCATGCGTGGGGGAATCTGCAATTTGACCCGAAGATCCCGCGTCCGGTCCGGTTGTCGTCGCGGCCGACGCGATGGGATTGATGCGTCGGGGCAATTCGGAAAATTACAAACCGATTTGCGATTGCTGGCCTGGCACGGGGTGGGAAGTCCGTAGATGCTGGGCGCGTTGTCAAACCCAGCCACGGATCGAATTGAAACGCCACGAGAAACGGCGAAATCTGGAACCGAACACAGAGGGTCCGGCGACCGCTAATCCATCAGCTTGACCGGCACGATCCAGCGCAGGGTGCCGCGCCCGGGGCCGAGGCTCTTCCAGTCGCCCTCGAATTCGACCGCGGCCAGCGTGGCGGGCGGGAAATGGAGGGAGAGGGCCGCGTCGCGGCTCGCCAGCAGGCTGAGCAGATCGGCGACCCCGGGGTTGTGTCCCACCAGCAGCAGCCGGGCCAATTTGCCGCCGGTGGCCCGCACCGCGCGCAGCAGGTCCTCGGCGGAAGCCTCGTAGATCGCGCGCTCCGGCAACAGCAGCAGCTTGAGTCTGGCCGCGTCCAGCACGCCCTCGGCGGTCTGCAGCGCGCGCAGGGCGGCGGAGCAGAGCACGGCGTCGGCCCCGCCGCCCGCCTGGCGCAGGAACTTGCCCACGCGCTTGGCCTCCTTGCGCCCATCCTCGCTCAGCGCGCGGTTGAAGTCGGAGCCGTCGGGGCTGCCCGCCTCCGCGTGGGCGTGGCGCAGGATCAGCAGCGTCTTGGCGGTGGGCGACTTGGCCATGGCGACCTTGGGTGGATGGGCGTTCACGGCGCCCGGGATTTGTCGGGCACGCCCCACTCCGCTTTGGGCAGGTGGCCGACTGCTGTGCAGGTGAGCACGACTTCCCCCGCCTGGTTGGTGATCTGGCCTTCCAGGGTGATGCGGTTCTTCGCCTTCTCGACGGCCGTGACGGCCATTTGCACGTCCAGCGTGTCGCCCGCATAGACCGGTTTCAGGTAGCGGAACGTGATCTCACGCGCGAGGAAATTCAGGTCGCCCCCCAGCTTGGTGCCCATGCTGGCCTGCAGCAGCCCGGGCGCGATCACCGTGCGGAAGCCCGCCTTCCGGGCAAAGGTCTCGTCCACGTGATAGCCGCCCTGGTCCCCGGACAGGCGGATGGTCGCCTGCACGTCGGCCTCCGTGATGGTGCGCCGCCAGCGGAACGCCCGGCCCACGGTCATGTCGTCGATCAGGTAGTAGGGCGCGTGCTCCGCCACCGGTTCTCCCCAGTGAAAGACAAGGTGCCGTACTCCACGCGGGTATAGCAAAGTGGGCACAGGGCGCCAAGGCGCGGGCCGCCGGGTCGCTGGGGATCCGCGCTTCCGCCCGTCGCGTCGCGGACAAGTCCTATTCCGGCGGCGAGTTCCGGGGCGCGGGCGTGAAGGCGTCGCGGAGCCGCTGGGCAAAGGAGGAGGGCATCGCGGGGGCCACCGTCACCGGCGCATCCTCGGGAGCGGCCGCCGGAGCCCCGGGATTCTGGCCCGTGGCCACGGTGGCAAAGGCCTCCGGCGGGATGTCGCTCTCGCGGAAGTAGTAGGTGTCGGCGTCCGGGCAGTCGGGCTGGGCCACCTGACCGTCCAGGTTGCAGATCTTCATGCCCACGTATGTTTCCGGCGGCTCGGGGAAGCGCCCCGGGGCGCCGGGCGGCAGGGCCGCGCGCATGAACTCGGCCCACACTCGCGCGGTGGTGCGGCCGCCCTGCTCGGAGGGCATGGGCCGGTTGTTGTCGTTGCCGATCCACTCGCCGGCCACCAGTTCCGGGGTGAAGCCGATGAACCAGGTATCGCGCGGCCCGTCATTTGTGCCGGTCTTGCCGCCGGCGGGGCGGCCGATGCGCGCGCGCGTGCCCGTGCCCCGGTCGATCACCCCTTGCAGCAGCTTGCGCATCTCGAACGCCGTCCAGGGGCTGAGCACGGGCTCGGGCGGATAGGGGACGTACTGG
>JBGPEV010000312.1:0-4684 GCA_041482995.1 bacterium
CCTCACCCCCCGCTCCGCGGGGCCCCATCCTTCGCTGCGCTCAAGGACAGGCTCTCTCCATGGCACCTACAGCCATGGAGAGATGAACTCCCTTCCTCCCCGTCCAGGGTCTGCCCCAATGGAAAAGGGAGTTCCCTTCTTCCATGTCGGTAGTTTGACATGGAGAAGGAGGGACCCGCGTCAGCGGGAGGATGAGGAGCGGTCGACCGCTCCGCCTCCGCCCTATCCAGCGAAAACCGGGAATGCTTGATCGGAGCGCAGCCGTTTCCCCCTCACCAAGCGCCGGACGCTTGCGGGAGGGGCCAGAAGCACAGGGGGAGATAGGAGAAGGGGCCGGGGGATGAGAGCCTGCCCTTGAGCGCAGCGAAGGGATGGGGTGCAGTGGCCGTTCTCCCCCTCCCCAATTGTTGGGAAGGGGGCCGGCTGGGAGGTGCGCCGCTTCGACCGCTGGGAGCCCCTGCCGCCCCATCGGCCCGTGGTGCACGTGAATTGGCACGAGGCCCAGGCGTGGTGCGCCTGGGCCGGAAGTTTCCAGTCGGGGCCTGGCGATGGGCACACGACAGTGGGGTTTGGACGTTTGATTTTCCGGTGGCGCCCCATATATGCGACGGGGTAACAGTTCGGGGTTCAGACGCAGGAAACCGCGCAGTTGCCGGAGCGAGGCCAAAGCCACCGCGTTGCCTTCGATCGGGGGCGCGCTTCCCGGTGAAACCGGCTCTTTTCGAATCTTCGCAGCACCCACGTTGCGTCTAGGCTCTGTTTGAAAATACCAAACGGCACCCAATGACCATTGATTGCCTGCGGGGGAACAAGTCCCCCCGCACCCCCCGATTGCGTTCAGAGGGCCCGCGTGCCTGCCTCTGCGCACCGCATCAGGGTGCGGGGAGCTCCGCTCCCTGCTGGGGTTCTTGGGGCGCAGCCCCCAGAACCCAGCCGCCTTTGGGCATTTGACGCATTTCCAACAGAACCTAATCGAATCGAGCACCATGAATCGCAGCGAGAGGTTCCGCCAGTTTCGCAGCCTCGCCGCGCGGGTGCCGGCGTGGCTGGCAGCGTGCCTCGCGTTGGGGCCATTCGTGTACTTGGTGTGGTTCGTCCAGCGCTACGCGGTCGACGTGCCCTTCCTGGACGAGTGGGACATGCTCGATGGGTTGGTGCGGCACCGTGCGGATCACACACTGCTGTCCTACCTGATCGCGCAGCACAACGAGCACCGCCCGACGCTGACCAAGGCGATCTTGTTTCCGTTGACGATCGATGCCTACCGGCGGCCGTTCGTCTTCTACCTCGGCGTGTCCATCTCGTTGGGCGAGTGGCTGCTGCTCTGGGTGCAATCCAGGAGGACTTTCCGGGCGCTGCATCTGCCCTTACCGCGCTGGCTGCCGGCAGCGGCGGCCGTGCTGGTCTGCTCCCCGGTGCAGTGGTCGAATTGGCTCTGGACGTCCGCCATCGGCAACCTGTCGGTGTTGCTGTTCGCGGTTGCGGGGTTCGTGCTGCTGGGCGACGGGCGGCCCGGCCGCTACGCGTTTCTGGGCGCCATCGGCTGCGGATTGCTCGCCACCTACTCGGTGGCCAGCGGCATCTTCTTCTGGCCGGCAGGCTTTCTGCCGCTCTGGTTCGGGCGAAGCTCCGGGGGGGCCAGGTACCGCCAATTGCTGGCCTGGACCGGCGTATCCTTCGCCGTGGGCGTGGCCTTTTTCGCGGATTTCCATTTTCCCCCCTACCACCCCTCGCCCGCGAGTTCCCTGGACGATCCGCTGGCATTCGTGCGGTTCTTCCTGGCGTTGACGGGCGCGCCGGTCAACTACCTCGGCACTACGCACGCCATCTACTTCGGCGCCATCGGCATCGCCGGTATGCTCGCGCTGCTGCTATTCCGCGATGACGTGGGGCCGCGATCGGCCGGGCTGGCGCCGTGGTACGCGCTCGGGCTGTTCACCCTGCTGACCAACTTGGCCGTGACCATGGGCCGCTCGCGCTTCGGCATCGAGTTCGCCTTCAATTCCCGGTACCTGAGCTATTCCTATCCGTTCTGGATCGTGCTGCTGGTGTTGCTGGGCGTGTTCCTGGGCACCATCGATCCACGCCACCGCAAGCCGATGTGGCTCGGGCGCATCCTGCGCTTCGGGGTAGCGCCCGCCGCGCTGGCGACGGTGCTGGTTTCCGCCGGGATCGGGGTTAGCGATGCGGCGGCGTGGTCGCGCGCCGCCCTGGACGCCAAGTGGAAGCTCCACGATTGGTGCGCGGAAAACGAGAGCGCCTTCGCCGCGCTCTATCCCAGCGCGGAGCGGGTGCACGCCCTGGTGCCCGAATTCGAAAAGCGCCACATGCTCGCCGGGCCCGAGCGGCCCCTGAAAGCGTACCGGGTGGTGCGCAACTCATCGGCCCAGGGCGGGTGGGTGGATGCGGTGCAATGGAAGGATCTGGGCGGTCCCCCCCAGCGGGAGCGCTGCCTCACGCTGGGCGGCTGGGCCGTGGACGTGGGGCGCAAGATGCCGGCCCGCGAAGTGCTGCTCGTGCACAGGGGCACGATCGTCGCCCGGGCGCTGTTGAACCAATCCCGCGACGACCTCGCCCGCACCTTCGGGAGCGCGTATTTTGCCCAAGCGGGATGGCGCTTTCATGTGGCGTCGAGCCGGCTGCCTAAAGGGGTTTTCCCCGTCGATGTCTATGCCGTGTTGCAGGACGGCGTGCGCATCCAGAAGGTGCCGCGCGTATCCAACCTGGAGAACATCACCATCACGCGCCACGCTGCACGGTGACGCTGCCGTCAAGGCACATGCGCGTCCCCAGCGCATCGGCGGGCCGATGCCGATCCTGGATGGCGACGGCGGGCGCCATCCCAAGGGCGTGTGGCGGCTCGCGGAACTGGTGCGACGCTCCCTCCCGCCCTCCCCCGGCCCCTGGGCGACGGCGTCCCAACCCCCGCCGCTATCCGCGTCAGCCGGGTCCGGGACATGACGAAATAGCGACACTCAATCGAGACCGACCCCTCTTTACGGAACGAACCCAATCGACCTAAACCGCTGGCACAACGCAGAAATTTCCCCCTCTCCCTCCCCGTCTTTACGGGGAGGGAGAGGGGGCAGGGGGGTGAGGGAGGGAGTCACGCCGAGTAGAACCCGCGCTTTCCCCGCTTCCCCGCCGTCATGCAGCCCGGGCGGGGGCCAAAGCGGGCTGGCGCGCCCGCAGATAGGCCAGCAGCGTGCCGACGATGGCGAGATTGACGAGGCCGGCGGCGGCACCGGTGGCGAAGGAGAGAGTATAGCCGCCGCTCCAGTCATAGAGTGCCCCGCCCAGGAACCCGCCGGTGCCCATCCCCACGTTGCCGAAGAACATCACCAGCCCGGTGATGCGCCCCACCCTGCCCGGCGGGATCAGTTCCCGGATGATGATGGCGTAGGCGGGAATGACGCCGCCGTAGCCCACGGCGAAGATCACGGCGACAACGTAGAAGCCCGCGGGCAAGCCGACGCGGGTGAACCAGAAGATCAGCAACGTTTGCGTGGCCGAAGCCAGGAACAGCGCCCGCACGCCGCCGATGGCGTCGGCCACCTTGCCGATCCCCACCCGGCCGATCACGCTCACGATCATCATCACGGTGAGCACGCTGGCGGCCGTTTGGGCGTCGATACCCCGATCCATGGCCAGCGGCACCACGTGGATGATGGGAATGGACATGCAAATGCAGCAGCAGACGATCGCCGGACAAAGCAGGCGGGCCACCCTCCCGGGGGGAACCGGCGGTCTCGCCGGGGTGGGCGCCGCACCTCCTGCGTAACCCACACCCCCGCGGATCAGAGCGGGGGGTTGGCGCACCAGCAGCGCCGCGGGAATGAGCAGGCACCACACTCCCAGCCCCAAGACCATGTAGGCCTGGCGCCAGCCGATCTCGGAGATCAGCAGCCGGGCGGCCAGGGGCACCAGGGCCGCCCCGATGCTCTGGCCGGCCAGGGTCAACCCCAGTGCGATCCCTTTGTGGCGGTCATGCCAGAAGCCCACGTTGGTGAGCAACGGCGCCAGGAAGGCGCCCTGGCACATGCCGCCGATGAGCGGACCGTACAGCAGGTAAAGTTGCCAGCGGGCGGTGACGAAACCCAGCGCCAGATAGGTGGCGCCCAGCACGGTGGAGCCGAACAGCACGAGCCCGCGGGTGGGCACCCGGTCGGCCAGGTAGCCCATCAGGATTCCGCTCAGGCCGGTGCAGTAGGCGGCCAGGGTATAGGCAAAGGAGATGTCGCCGCGCGCCCAGCCGAACTCGTCGCCGAGAGGCTGGATGAAAACGGAGATGGAGACCTGGGTGCCAAATCCCATGCCCATGATCATGGCGGCCAGGCCGACCATCACCCAGCCATAGCGGCCGCGGAAATACTCGATTGCGCCGTCGATCACGATGGCCCCCGCAGCTTCTCTTGCCGCCTGGCGTCCCAACCGCCCATTTTGTGGGCGGACTGCGTATTGTCAGGACACGACTGGCCGATGTCAATTCGCCGTTTGACCTTTGAGTGCGCCGTCGTTACCGTTTTCTGGTGCGCGGGATGCGAGAACCCCCCGGCGGCTTCACGCGCGGAGAGCAGACCCTGATGGTCGATCTGGAATTCTACCTGGACAACGCCGCGACCACGCCGCCTTTTCCAGAGGCGATCGACGCAGCGCTGCCGCTGCTGCGGGAACGCTTCGGCAA
>JBGPEV010000313.1:0-4683 GCA_041482995.1 bacterium
CCAGGAGGGGGGCGGTGTCGTCCCAGAAATTGTCGATGACGCTGAGCAGGGGCGACAGGGCGATCTGGCCCAGGCCGCAAATCGAGGTCTGGCCCAGGGTCTCGCCCAAGTCCTTCAGCAGCGCGACCAGGTCCGGGGCGGGCTTGCCGGCCAGGGCGGCATCCACCAGTTCGGCAAGTGCGTGCCCTGCCGCGTGGGCAGTCACAAGGCGGCTGAACTGGTGGAAGCGGCGTTGGCCGGCAATCCGCCTCCGGACCTGGTCGCGTTGCTGAAAGACCTGGGCGAGACCCTGGGTCAGACCTCCATCTGCGGCCTGGGCCAGATCGCCCTGTCGCCCCTGCTCAGCGTAATCGACAATTTCTGGGACGACGCGGCCCCCCTCCTGGGCGTGGGCAACGGGAAGGGGAAAAACTAACTGCAATCCACCAAGGCACCAAGACACCACGATGGCTTTTAACAAAATTGCAGTTCTCTGTGTTTCCTTTGTGCCTTGGTGTCTTGGTGGTTCAGCCGTTTTTTTGGAGTAGCGCGATGAGCATTGGCGGGAAGCCGGTGAATCTGACCATCGACGGCAAGGCCGTCTCCGTGCCGGCGGGCACCACCCTGTGGGAGGCCGCCCGGGAACTGGGGATCGACATCCCGGTGCTCTGCCACAATCCCCGGCTGGAGCCGGTGGGCGTGTGCCGAATGTGCGTGGTGGACATCGGCGAGCGCGTGCTGGCCGCCTCCTGCGTGCGGGAGTGTGCAGAGGGCATGAAGGTCAGCACCCGCTCGGACAAGGTGCAGCGCCAGCGCCGCGTGCTCACGCAACTGCTGCTCTCGGACTACCCCGAGCAAAGCCTGCGCGACCGCGCCACCGGCGAGGATGAGCTGCTGAACCTGGCCCGCGCGCAACAGATCGACCGCATCCCGTTTCCCGACGGCGCGGGCGGCCATCCGCGGGGCAGCGACCTGTCCTCACCCGTCATCGCCGTGGATCACCAGGCGTGCATCCTGTGCGACCGCTGCATCCGCGCGTGCGACAACCTGCAGCACAACGACGTGATTGGCCGCACGGGCAAGGGCTACACGGCGCGCATCGCCTTCGACCTGGACAACCCCATGGGCGAGAGCACGTGCGTCGCCTGCGGCGAGTGCATGGCGGCGTGCCCCACGGGCGCGCTCACCAATAAGAGCTGGTTGCGCTTGGTGCCGGCCAAGGGGTAGAGAAAAGAATTCGGGACGAAGCGTTGTCATCCGCGCCGCGCGGCTTATCCTTGCATCCCCGCCGGGACGTGATAGTCTATTGGGATCAACTTTTGGTTCCAGGGTATTTCCGCCCAGTAACCCGATTCCAGCCTTGATTGGGATGGGCCCACGACGCCTCGGTGGATTGAGCAGGTTCCTCCCCAGGCAAACGTGCGCGCCCGCTATTCCGCGAAGTGACCACTCGGCGGAGCGGCCTCCCCATATCTTCGGCCCGGCCCTTGCCGCCGTTGAAACCCCTCCCCACAACGTGGGAAGGGGTTTGGGGTGGGGACTCTGGAGTCCGCCGACCCTTCCCTTCTGCCAGGAGCGCCCGCCATGTTGACCGAACGGATCGAGAAGGGTCTCACCTTCGACGATGTGTTGCTCGTACCAGCCCAATCCGAGGTGCATCCACAGGAGGTGGACTTGCGCACGAGGTTCACGCGGCGGGTCGAGCTCAGGATCCCCCTCATCAGCGCGGCGATGGACACCGTGACGGAATTTCGCACGGCGATCTGCATGGCCCAGGAGGGGGGCATCGGGATCATTCACAAGAATTTGAGCATCGAGGAACAGGCAACCCAGGTGGACCTGGTGAAGCGCTCGGAGAGCGGCATGATCACCAACCCCATCACGATCGCGCCCGATTCCAAAGTGGGCGACGCCCTGGCGCTGATGGAGAAGTACCGCATCTCCGGCGTACCCGTGACTCAGGGCAAGGAACTGGTCGGCATCCTGACCAACCGCGACTTGCGCTTCGAAACCAACTACGAGCGGGCGGTCAAGGACCTGATGACCAAGGGGCGGGACAAGCTGATCACCGTGAAGCCGGGCATCGATCTGGAAACTTCCAAGGGCCTGTTGCATCAGCACCGCATCGAGAAGCTCCTGGTGGTCAACGACCAGTATGAGCTGGTGGGATTGATCACGGTCAAGGACATCGAGAAGGCGCGCAAGTATCCGAACTCCTGCAAGGACGGGCACGGGCGCCTGCGGGTGGGCGCGGCCGTGGGCGTGGGCGAGGACGGCCTGGCCCGCGCAGAGGCGCTGTTGGGGGCGGGGGTGGATGTGCTGGTGGTGGATACGGCCCATGCCCATTCGGAGAACGTGCTGCGGAGGATCCGCGCCATCCGCGAGGAGTTTCCCGAGGCGGAAATCATCGGCGGCAACATCGTCACCGGCGAGGCGGCCGAGGCCCTCATCCGGGCCGGGGTGGACGCCGTCAAGGTGGGGATCGGCCCAGGCTCCATTTGCACCACGCGGGTGGTGGCGGGCGTGGGCGTGCCCCAACTCACGGCCCTGCAATCGGTGCTGGCCGTCGCCGCCAAGCACGACGTGCCGATCATCTCCGACGGAGGCATCAAATTCTCGGGCGACATCGTCAAGGCCCTGGCCGCGGGTGCGGAAAGCGTGATGCTGGGCAACCTGTTCGCCGGGACGGACGAGAGCCCTGGCCAGGTGATCCTGTTCCAGGGGCGGCGCTACAAGATCTACCGCGGCATGGGCTCCCTGGGCGCCATGAAGGCGGGCTCGGCCGACCGCTACTTCCAGGACACGGTGGAGGACATGAAACTGGTGCCCGAGGGCGTGGAAGGCCGGGTGCCCTACCGCGGGCCGCTGGCCGAGAGCATCTACCAATACGTGGGCGGCCTGCGTGCAGGGATGGGATACGTGGGCGCGGGCGACGTCATGACGCTCCGCACGCGCACCCGGTTCATGCAGATCACCAACGCGGGACTGCGTGAAAGCCACGTGCACGACGTGATGGTGACCGAGGAATCGCCCAACTATCCCGTCGGGAATACCTGATGGGCGCACGGAACCGCACGCTGCACCTGTCCGTGGGCCTGCTCGCCGCCGCGCTGCTCCTCGCCGGCTGCAATCTCAACTATTGGGAAGGCCAGAAGCGGGAATCCCAGAACCGCTGGGAAGAGGCCGCCATCCAGTACCACTTGGCCCTCATCGCCAGCCCCAACGATCCCGACTACCAGGCGGCCTACACCCGGGCACGCCGCCAGGTGGCGCGCGACAACCTGGATCGCTACAAGAAATATCTGGCCGACAAGGAGTTCACCAAGGCCTATCTGCGCCTGGTGGATGCCTCCCGGCAGGACCCGGGCCTGCAAGAAGTGCAGACCGAGTTGGCCAAGTGGACGCGCGTGCTGATCGCCGGGCAGGTGGCGCTGGACTTCTCCACGCCCCAGGCGGTGACGGCCGTGGCCGACGAAATCCGGCTGGCGATCCGCTTCAATACCCCCAATCCGGGCGAGGTGCTGGAAGCGGAGATCGATGTGGACTCCGGCATCTTCTTCGCCGAAAACCTGCTCTACGACCGGCCGGATGAGTTGCTCACCTACTATTCCATCAACTCCATCGGCTTGAGCCTGGTGCAGGGCAAGACGCGGGTGAAGCAATTCACCAACCGGGAATTCGTGCGCTTCATCAATTTCCGCACGCCGGTGCTGGAATCATCCCCCGGCCCCATCACATTGCTCTTCAACGGGCCGCTCACCTCGGTGGTGGAGCAGCGCGCCGCACTGCCGCCGGAGCACTGGGACCATCCCGCGTGGGTGCCACGCCCCAACCCGCGCTATCGCATGGCACTGCAAGGAAACCGGATTCTGGTCAGCTCGCCCGAGGGCCGCAGTGACTTTACCCCCCGATTTTTGTATATCAACAAGCAGGACCGGCGCCTGTTGGTCGACTTTGGACGCTACTCGGTCAAGCTCGACGACGAGAACCGGCGCTGGGGCCTGACGCGGCTTCCACTGTCGCTAAAGGACTACTTTTCGGTATTGTCGAAGAATATCGCGCTCCAGCCATACTTTTACTACCGGGACGCGGTGCTGGCCTATCAGCCAGTGGGCACGGGATAATGGAGGGGGCGCACGGTGTTTGGAGCGTGGGGGAGAGACAAACGCCGTGAGTCCAGATACGAGCCTTGGCTGTAAACCAGTGATGTTAGGGTTGATCCTTATGTCCGCCTCGAAGCCCGCCATCCTGGCAGACATCACCCGCTATCCGTGGCAGCGCCGCCGGGACTATCTGCTCTTGGTGGCCGCGGTCGCGGCCTCGGATTCCGAGTTGCACCCGGAGGAGTTGCGGCTGCTCAACAAGTGGCTGGAGGAATTCCGCCTTCCGGCCAAGAGCCGGGAATACGTGTTGGCCGTGGCCCACCGCAAGCCGGTGGAACTGGGGGCGATCGAGAAGCGCTTGGCGCGTACCGATCTGGCGTGCAGCATCCTGCTCGACATGATGGGCATGGCCATGGCCGATGGCGTGCTGATGGACAATGAGATCCTGTTGCTCCAGGGGGTCGCCGAGGCGCTGGGCGTCGATCCCATCCAGTTCGATGTCCTGATCGAATTCGTCCATTCCACTCACCAGGCCGCGCAATTGACCAATCCCGAGCCGCTCTATGAGCACAACATCGAGGCGGCCTTCCAATTGCTGAAG
>JBGPEV010000314.1:0-4679 GCA_041482995.1 bacterium
TAAGCGCTCGTCGCGACGATCGTTCTTGCCAACCTGGGGTCGCCGGCCGCGAGCCGGCGCCATCCGCGCCAAGCGAGCAGAATCAGCACACAAAACCCAGCCACGTAGAAACCCAACGGTATCTGCTGACCGCGTCCAAATCGCGCCGGGACGGGAAACGACATCAGGAGGGCAGGGTTCAGCAAGGGCAATGGCCAGCCCGCGACGGCTGTTGCCGTGAGGAAAATGGAACGGTAGAGGAATACCGCCAAGGATGGCAGCAGGAGGGCTGCGATCGTTCCTCCGAGCAGGAACGGCACCCCGACGCGCCGGGCGGTATGGCGGACAGAATCGCCTCGCACCGGCCAATGCCAAGCGGCGGCCACGGTCAGGGCAAGACCAAGGGCGATGGCAATGAAGACGAACCCGCTCTGGTAGGCCAGCAGAATCAGCGACAGGGGTGCAATCATGACGGCACCGGCTCGCCACGCCGGCACCTCCACCGTATCCAGCGATTCCAGAGCGATCCGTACCGCCACCAGGCACGCGATCGATGTCAGCACCTGCGCGTAAAAAGCCCTGTAAATCAGGTAAATCAACAGTGGATTGGTTACCACGAAGAAGCTGACCAGAGCGGCTTCCCGCCATGAGAGGCGAAAGAGCCGCTTACAGCTCTCGAAGACGGCCAGCGACAGCCACGACCAGATCAGGATCGTCAGGTAGGGAGTTGCGCCGAGCGCTGACTTTCCGGCCAGCAGCGCACACATAGCCAGCAGCAATGCCGTTCCAAACCCATTGTCTTGCATGCTCTGCCAAATCGCCGCTCCAGAGGGTTCGATGTTCGCGAAGCTGACCCGTCCGAACAACTGGTCTGCCTGCAATGCCCACATGAATATGTCGTTGTTCCCTGCCTTACCCACAAAGTTGAACCCGACCCGGCCGGCGAACATACGAATGATCGTCAACAACGCGGCAATCAGCGCCAGATGGAGCAACCAACTCCCCTGCCGCCGGAGTGCTTCGAGCCAACCCGTACCACGGGCCCTCTCCGACCGTGCCGTCGCTAGGATCTGCCAGGCCGCAAGCAACCCCCACCCGGCAAGCATCCCCCGGACGACCGGCACCATCGGTGCGCCCATTTGGACGAGATACCAGGCGGGCACGGTGAACAGGGCCAACCCGATCACCACGGCCACTGTCGCAACGTCTGCCAATGGCGGGTAGACACGTAGCAAGATCAGCCTGCCGGCGCCGGACAGCACCAGCGACATCGCCGCCACAAACGCGGCCATCGCGAGCACGTTCGCGGGGACCGTGATCCATGCCGTCAAGGTGAATGCTCCTAATTGGTCACAGGGAGAAGAATCCGTCCGGCAAGGCAGCGTACCACTCTCCACAGTCTCAGGTGCGGTGCGTTCCCTGGCGACTGACTCGCTACCGCAAAAGATCGCAAAGGGGTTGGCGCCTTGCGGGGACCAAAGACCTTTGCGCCCAATTCTGTGTCCACACGTGCCGCGTGCATCGACAGCAGCGCGAACGCCTCATTCCGCCGCTGCCAACCGACGGAAAAACAACGGGGGTAAGGGGCAGGTCTGTCCGCGGCACGGAAAATCCCGCTTCAGCGCGCTCCATCGTCCCCTCGATCCGCATCCCATGCCGGAGTTTGCCGCTTCGGCCCGACGGGTGAAATATCCGGGCGAGCGGCCGGGGGTGGTGCGGCGTCTTCCGTCAGCAGCACCGCGGGGCTGGTCAGCACGCGTTGCAGCAGTTCCGCCTGGCGGTGCACGTCGAGCTTCTCGAAAATGGACTTGATCTGGGCGCGGATGGTTTCGGGGCTCAGACCCGCCTCGGCCGCGATCTCGGCCGGCGTCATCCCATTGACCAGCCCGTGCAACGCGCGGCTCTCCGCGGCGGTGAGCCCGAAGAAGTCGCGCAGTCGGGCGGGGGAAACCGCCACGGGCGCTTCGGGGCGTGACAGAAACACGGCGGTGCATGCCTTCGTGCGGCGCAAATCCGGCTGCCCGGCCGGCACCCGGAACGGACTGGCCCAGAGGCAAAGCACGGGATCGCCGCCGGGGCCGTGAAGCACGAGCCGCCCGTCCAACGCACGGGAGTCCATCCCGCACTTGCCCGCCGCGCCCAGCCAGCGTTGCCATTCCCCCAGTTGCGCGGACCGCACCGGCAGCAGTTGCCCATCCTTCACCCGCAGGGAGCGGCCCGCGCCCACGAACTGCTCGGCGGCCGCGTTCATGAACAGCACGCGCCCTCCCGCATCCAGCAAGCACACGGCCGCGGCCAGGGAGTGGAACGCCTGCTCCAGGGAGCGGGTGGCGGCAGTCTGGTCGCCCAGCCGCCGCCGCAGCAGCATGGCGCGGCGCAGGTGGGGGTACAGGTGCTTGACGAACGCCACGTCGCGGGCCGAAAACCCGCCCTCCTTGCGGGCGCGCTGCAGGCTGAAGCAGGCCACGACGTGCTCGTCGCGGATCAAGTGCATCGCCAGTTCGTAGAAGCAGCCCACTCCGCTCTGGAAATCGCGGTGATATTCCAACTCGACGAATTTCTTGTCCGAGAGTAGGAAATTGCTCGCCGTGGGTTCCCCCACCGGAAGCGTCAGGTTGGCGATGCGGACGGGGTTGCGGAACACGTAGTAATTGTAGAATTTCAGCCACGTCTCCCGCTCGCCGGAAACCCCGATCGAGACACCGAGTTCCGCGCGGTGGGTCGCGAGGTTCTGGACATAGAGCGCCGCGGACGACGCTCCGCCCAGCGCCATCGCCTGCTCCAGCACGGCCTGCCAGCCCTCCGGCTCCAGCACCGCGTCGTAGATTCTCTCGACCAGATGCCCTTCTGGGGGGCGTGAAGGCGAACGCATGACCGCTATCCTCCTGGCCAGCGGACGCGTTCGGAAGGCGCCGCCGATCGACCGTCAGAAATCCGATCCCAGCGGCGCCACCGCCCGCCTTGCCGGGACGGAAACAAAAGCAAAAGAACGACCGCGCTGCTTTCGCGATATCAGGGGTTTAACCCAAATGGGGTATGACAACAAGCCGGGCATCCCCTATAAGCCGAAGTGCGGACGCGATCGATCGGCACCAAGATTGCCGGGGGATTGGCTACGGCTCGGGCCAGTATGCATTCATATTATTGAATAGATTGAGTTTATCGGCGCCACCTTCCTTCGCCACGCTGTTTTGCGAGACCTGACATGCGACTTAACCAGGAACCGCAGCATCTCCTGCGGCGGGCCATTGCCACGCACATCCAAGAGACCGCCGAGGAATTGCTCTATTGGATGGAAGAGCTCGACAAGCTGCCCGCGGCAGCGGACGGATTGGCGGCGGCCGCTCCCATCCTCATGGCGGCAGAGGGGAAGACCGCCCACTGGGCGGCCCGGTACGGGGTGGTGCGCGCCCGAAGAAAATTCGCCCGGTAACGGAGCAGGCGGCGCCGCGTGGGGGCGGATCGCGATCCGCCCCTACATGCGCCCGGCATCCATGCAGGGGTTTCGCAGGCGGCAAGCGCTCTGGGCTGTCCCGCGGGGAGGAGTCGAAGGCCGATCGTGTTGGATGAACTCACACCGGCAACGTCTTGGGAGGGGTGGGGGTCTCGCGACACTTCCGGGGGCGATCCACCAACCCTAGACGCATCTAACCCATTTGGGGTAAGACACGGCCTGTGCTCCGTCCTAGATTTCTGATGCAGCGACTGTAATCCGGGCTCCGGAACCGCAGCACAATAGACCCGCCAGCTCAAGAACTCAGAAAAAAGGGGAGAAACCAACATGCGTACACATTGGGGAACCACCTGCGCGATACTCGCCGCGGTGTTGGGCGTTGCATTCGCGGGATGCAGCAGCAGCACTGACAACAAGGCGGCCGCGCTGGAGGTGCCTGGCGCGCCGACCGGCCTTGCCGCAACGGCCACCGCCACTCAGAATACCGTGACCTGGAGCGCCCCTGGCAGCGGCGGCGCGGTGGCCAGCTACAAACTCTATTGGAACATCGGCACGGGCGTCACGGCTACCAGCACCAAGATCGACAGCGCCAGCACCCCGTATCTTCATACGGGCCTGACGGGCGGCTCGCAGTACTGCTACCGCGTGAGCGGCGTCAATGCGACGGGCGAGGGCGCCCTGTCCTCCGAAGCGTGCGTCACATTCTCCGTGGCTGCCCTGACGATGCAGGCCTATGACGATTTCAGTTCCGGCAGCTTCGGGCGCCGACTCTGGAACAACAACCAGGGTCAGTCGAACAAGATCGTCAGCGGCAAATTGGTGTCCAGCGTGACCAGTTGGGATTCCGGCCTCAACAACAGTCTGGTTGCGGTGAATCCCATTGCGACGGTCACCTCCGTCGCGGCGGACGTGACCGTCACGGCCTCCCAGGCCACCGGCTCGTCGGGCACGCTCACCACCTCGCCGCGGGCGCGCGTGTTCGGCGCCTTCTATCACGACGGATCGTTAAATAGCGGAGCGACGGACCGCCGGGGGGATATCGCTGCCCAAGTGACGCTTGAGGAAACCAAGTCCGCTTGGTCCGTGTTTCGCTGTATCTCGTCGGACTGCGGATCGACGATGGGGCTGGGCAGTGGTACGCTCACCGCCAGCCTCACGCTGAACACCACCAAGACGCTCAGCATTACTTGGACCGCCAGCAGCGGGAATTTCCTGCTTTCCGATGGAACGAACAGCGCCACCTTCA
>JBGPEV010000315.1:0-4666 GCA_041482995.1 bacterium
CAGGGAGCCTCGCTCCCTGCTGGGGGTCTGGGGGCAAAGCCCCCAGAGACCAGCCGCCTTTTGCCATTTGACGCATTTACAAACAGAACTTAGATACACAACGACATAAATGAAGCCACAGATAGACACCGATGAACTCAGATAATTCCATTTCGCATTTGATCGTTAATTATCGACCGGTCGCCGGGGCATGGCATGCCATGCTCCGACGGTGCGGAAAATTTCGCGAATGAATGCGCAAAGGAAAGAGAAGAGCGGACGGCGCTGGCGCACTGCAGTGATACGGGCGGAGCATTGCGTGCTCATGATTGGCTAACCCGCTCCAGAAGCCCCTTGGAGAGCAGTCCTGTGCTTCTTGCTTGCGCTCGGTCTCCAGAACATGGATGCATCGTCAGAATCAATCTGTGTTCATCTGTGTTCATCCGTGGCTAATCATTCTTGTCGTTGCGTTTCGGCGCGGCTCACTGCACCTGCAGCAACAGGTGGAAGTAGCCCAACTCCGGCTGCTGCTCCGAATGCTCGAGGCGGAACCCGTGTTTGGCCGCGTTCCAGGCCAGCCAGTGAAAGTGCACCTCGTCGGGATTGAACAGCCGGTTTTGCGCCTGCTTCAGGATCACCGAGAGTATGGCGCGCTCCGCGCTCTGCAGACCCTGGGGCACGGCGATGGCCCCGGACAGCACCCGCTCGCAAAACAGGGGATTCCATTCCATCAGCGGATCCAGGTCGGCGTCGATGAACGTCACCTCGATCAGCGGGCCGCCTCCCATGACCTTGGGCCACACCCGGTCCATCAGCTCCTCCAAGTCCTGATAGAGCAGGCGGGTATCGGTCGTGCCGGTCGCATAGTGGATGTTGAGCACCCGCAGCTTGACGATCAGCAGCCGCCCATCGGGATGGAGCAGCCGCTTGGCCAACTCGAACTGCTCGGTGATGCGGTTGGGCGGGACGATATTGAACACCTGCAGCGCGACGACGTGCTGGAATCGCTCGCGCAGGTAGGCCGCCCGGCTCAGGTCGGAGGGTTGGGCCACGAACGGATTGGTGATCGCCTCCTCCAGGTGGGTCGCCTGGATGTACAGATCGTTGACCTGTTCCGGACGCAGTTCTTGGATGAGTTCGCACACCACGCCGGGGCCGTCGCCCACCTCCAGCAAGCTCTGGCCAGGCTCCACGCGCGGCAACAGCACGGTGCGCACCGTCTGCTCCAGGGTGGGGAACAGGGCGCGGTTCACGGCAAACCGGTCGTGCTTCCAGCCGATCAGTTCCATGAAGTAGTGGTAACGGATGAAGCCGTTGAACTGGCTGATCACCCGCATCTCCCCGATGCGCGCCAGGGTGGTGCGCACGGCGGGGAACTGGTCCAGCACCTGGGAGAAATGATCGTAGGAGACGCGCATCGCCACGGCCGGACCGGCGGCGGTCACCTCCACCGTCGCCGTGGCCGGGGTGCCGTTGAAATAGGAGATCTCGCCCAGCACCGTCACCGGCGCGCGTTCGCCCAGGGTGCGCTGCTCGCCGTTCGCGTTCAACCGGATGCGAATGTTGCCGCGAATGAGGAAGTAGATGTGGCTCTCGATGCGCCCCTGGTTCAAGATCGCTTCCCCCGGCTCGAAGTGCACCGGTTCGGAGCGGCGCGTCATCCCCAGAATGGCGGCCGCATCCAGTCCATGCGTGTTGAGGAACTCCATCATGGCGCCCTGATACTGCTTCTCGTTGGAGTCGTTGACCAGAACGCGCATGGCAGACCCGCGAGGGGTGTGGGGCGGGGTGGGCTGGCAGGGCCGCTAGGCCCTATCGCTGGTGTCCAGCAGGATCGTGACTGGACCGTCGTTCATCAGGTGCACCTGCATCGCGGCGCCAAATGTGCCCGTGCTGACGGGGTTGAACAGCCCCCGGCACAGCGCGGCGAACCGGCTGAACAATTCCGCCGCCGCACCCGGCGCCATGGCCGCGAAGAAATCGGGGCGCCGGCCCTTGCGGCAATCTGCATAGAGCGTGAACTGCGGCACGATCACCAAGTGCCCTTGCACCTCGGCCAAGGAGCGATTCATCTGGCCCTGCTCGTCTGCGAAGATTCGCAACTGTATCAATTTCTTGGCCATGGGTTCAAGGAGATCGGCGGTATCGGAGTGACGGAACACGACCAAGGCCAGGGTCCCCACCCCGGCGTGCGCGGTGCTTCCGGCGGCCGTCTCCACCCATCCGTCGCGGATTCGTTGCAGCAGCACACGCATCGCAAGCCCGATCCGGGGAGTCCGCGCCACCGGCGCTCCCCAGGAGCCGCGCCGGTGACTGAGTCCAGCATCTAAGAACTCGTAACAAAACTGCGAACGACCTCAACACAAAGGACACAAAGACCGCAAAGAACTGCGAATTTTTCACGCTGACTGATCGAGCGATTTGACCCACAGAGGGAACTGATGCGCTACTTCACTTTTCTCAGGACTGTTGCCGCGAGGAGCGGAATTCTCTTTGTGGTCTTCGTGGTCGGCGCCTGCCCTTGAGCCCTTCGCGTTGCTCAAGGGTAAACTCCGCGAAGGGTGTTTCAGCGGTCTTGTTAAACGCTCTAGGGCCGCAGAGCGATGCGGCCATCCTCCTGCGCGGCCGCCCGCAGGTCCAGCGTCTCGCCGCCGCCCGCCGCCACGGGGCCGTTCTCTGCCGCCGCCAGATCGCCCCAGATGCGCAGTTCCCTGGCCACGTTCTCGCTGGAGAACAGCATGCGCCGCCCATCGCGGAAGCGCACCGACAGCATGTAGGCGCGCCCGCCATCGATCTCGCTCACCCGTTCCCCCGCGCCGCCGGCTTCCCGCAGCAGGGCTAGAAACTCCCGCGCCCGCCGGAGCGCCGGGTCGCTCACCGCCTGGCCGGGCGCGGGGAGCGCACCCAGCCCCCGCACGAGCGGCAGACCGGCGGATTCGGCGGGCACCGTGCCGGCGTCGATCACCACGTCGTGCGTATCGATCACCGCCAGCTCCTCCCCGGCCTGCACGCGCAGCGCGGGCGTGCGTTCCCGCACGTCGATCCACAAGCTGTCCGGATACGCGCGGCGCACGTCGGCCGCCGCCACGTGGGGATGCACGGTCAGGCGCCGGGTCACGGCGATCGGGTCCACGTCGTTCATGGGCAGCCCCGGAGCGAGCCCGGCCGCCGCGAGCACCTGAGCCCCGCTCAGCCGGTGGTTGCCGGAGAGCCGCACCTTGGCCAGCGGGCCCGTCAGCAGGTCCCAGCCGTTCCAGACCACGCCGGCGGCCAGCCACACCAGGATCGCGCCGTAGATCACCGCCAGCGGCGGCCGCACCCGGCGCAGGCGCGGCAACCGCCACGCGGATTCGCGCCGGGTGGCGGGCGGAGCCGGGAGCGGGCGGAAGCCCTTGGGCAGGGCGGCCCTGCCACGGCGCAACCCGAGCCGGAACCGGCGTTTCAACCAGGGCTTGCGGGGAACGGCGCGGCGTTGCTTGAAGTCTTGCATGGTCCCCTGCGGTCGATTCCTGACGTGGGGGAGAGTGGCCTGGGAATCCGGCGCGCCTGCCTGGCGCCCACCTTGCCGTGCACTGGAGGCGGCGCGTCACAGCACCTGCATTTCCAGTTCGAGCGTGATCCCGGTCCGTTTGTAGATAGTCTCGCGAATGAAGTCAACGAGCGCGAGCACGTCCCGCGCGGTGGCATGGCCGCGGTTGACGATGAAGTTGGCGTGCAGCTCGCTCACCTGCGCGTCTCCGCGCCGCGTGCCCTTCAGGCCGGCCTCGTCGATCAGCCGGGCGGCGGCCGTGCCCGGCGGGTTCTTGAACACCGAGCCGCAGTTGGGAAAGTCCCGCGGTTGGTGCTCGCGCCGCCACGTCTGGATCTCGTCCTTGCGCCGCAGAATCTCCGCGGCGTTCACGGGCTCCAACTGGAACTCCCCGGCCAGCACGATCCGCCCTTGCTGGCCCCGCAGGGCGGAGTGGCGGTAGGCGAAGGGGAAGCGCGCGGCGGGCTCCTCTCGAATGCCCGCGTCCCGGTCGAAGTAGCGCACCGCCGTGAGAAAGCGCGCCGTCTCGCCCTGGTGGGCGCCCGCGTTCATGGCGATCGCGCCGCCGATGCTGCCCGGGATGGCGACGAGGAATTCCATCCCGCCCAGGCCCAGCGCCCGGGCCTGCTCCACGAAGGTGGAATCCGCCAGCGCGGCGCCGGCCCGCACCCGCCCCGGGGCGCCCGCGGGCGTGAAGGTGCGGAACGCCCGGCCCAGGCGGATCGCCACACCCCGGAAGCCCGCGTCGCTCACGAGCAGGTTGCTGCCCTTGCCCAGCACCAGATAGGGCAGCCCATCGGCGCGGATTGCCTCGAACAACTCCAGCAGGTCCGCCTCGCTCTCCAGGTCCACCAGGCAATCGGCCGGGCCGCCGATGCGCAGGGTGGTGGCGGGCCGCAACACTGCATCGAACCGGAGGCGGGAGGGGCCGAGCCGTTCCGCGAGGCGCTGGCGCCACGGGTCGCCCGCGGGAGCAAGGGGGCGCGGGTTCATGGGCGGGCGCACGCGCGGAGCAGGGCCGGACCCAGCCCGCCGATGTCGCCCGCCCCCAGGGTCAGCAACACGTTGCGGGGGGCCTCACCGCCGGCCAGGCGCGGCACCAGTTCCTGCCACGCGGGGACGAATTGCGCGGCCGGGTGGCCGGCCAGCCGCTCCACG
>JBGPEV010000316.1:0-4654 GCA_041482995.1 bacterium
ACGGCGGCCAAGCGTTGGCCCATGCTGTGCTAAAGGCATAGGCATTTCAGCGGAATCCGCCGATGGTTGTCGCCTTTGTCCTTCACCGGATGCCCAAGCGCCCATGAAACACACCCGCACCCAAGCCCTGCAAAAGCTGGAACGCGCGCGCCACCTGATCGCCGCGCTGCGCGAGAGTTCCGCCAATTCGCCGCGGTTCCAATACTGGAACGAGCAGACCTTGCGGCTGATCCTGGAGCTGTTCCCGCAGGATTCCACCTACGAGTCGGCCTTCCGCGGGTTGTCCTTCGGCCTGCTGTTCGATCCCCACCATCAGCCGGGCACTCACCAGCCGGACCAGACCTATCTGGAGAGCCTGGACAAGGCGGAGACGATCCTGACCGACTTGCTGGTGGCCCTGGGCGCGCCAGGCGCCGTGCCCTCCGGGGCGAGCCTGGTGGCCGAAGGGGACGCGGCAGGTCCCAACGACGAGGTGTTGCTGCTGCACGGTCCCGATGAGGCGTTGGTGCATCGCATCACGCCGGTGATCGTCGCCGCCGAGCGCACCCGGATCTCGGTCGCCGCTTGGCCGGAGGACCCCGACAACTTGGCGCGCGAACTCGGTTCCCGCGGCAAGCCTCACGTGGCGCTGGTCCTCGTGGGCGATTCCGACCTCAACCCCCCCGCCCTGGGCACGGGCAATCCCCCCGAAGTGCCCAGGAGCGTGATGCACGCCATTGAGGCGGCGATCACGGCCTTTGGCCGGGAACGGGTGCACGCGATGGTGCAAAGCAAGACGCCGCTGAAGACCGACCAAGTGCCGGTGCCCATGGTGCGAGTCGACGCGCGGGGGTATTGGCGCACGGCTCTCGCTCAATTGCTTGAAAATACAGTGCCTTGAATCGACCGCTGCTCAGCCGTCGATGTCGGTGGTGGCCTGACCTCCTGGGCCGGATGCGGGTTTCTTGGGTAGCGTTGTCTTTCCTATCCAGCCGTTCGAGAGACCCCGGTTCCGCCGGGGGCCAGCCCGCGCCCCCGCGTCACACCGCGCTGGAATGGATGCCCGGCCGGTAGCCGTGGCGGATCGCCGCGACGATGGAGGGCGGCGTGAGCACCCGCACGGTGGCGGCCGGGGGCCGGGGGCGCGGATCGCGATAGCCGCCGGGCGTCCAGCGCCACAAGCGTGCGCCGGCCACCAGCCAGGGCGTGTCCCCATCCTCCAGGAGCACCATCACGCCATCGGGCAGGGCGTCCAAAGGCGCCAGCCCCAGCGCCTCCCCGCGCCAGCGTCCGGCGCGCTCCGCCTGCAGCACCCGGTCGATCGCCGCGACGGTGACCGCGCCATCGGGTAGCCGCTCGGCATTGGCCGCCAGCCAGCAGTGCCGGAAGCGCCGGTAGTCCGCGCGGCGGCATTCCCCACAGGGGCGATGCCCGGCGGCCAGCGCCGTCGCCTCATCCAGGAAAAACAACTCCGTCCAGGTGCCCGGTTGCATGAGCGGCCGGCGGCGGCCCTTGAACTCCAGCACGCAGGCGATCCACGCCCAGGTGCTCCAGCGCCGCCGGGTGAGTTGGCCGTTGGCATCGACCAGGCACCCCCGATTGCCCAGCAACGTGCCGCGCTCCGGCACGGCGATCAGGTGGCCAAAGGGCGTGACGCGGTTCTGGCGCGGCATGGCGGCGATCAAAAGCAACTGCATTCACCACACTTCGCTTCGCTCAAGTGCAGGCGCCGGACACGAAGGACACAAAGGAAACTGCAATCAATGGATACTAACACCAGGGCAAATCGCCGGATCACCGGAGTATGCGCCCATCGGCGGGTTGCATGAGTCCTCCGTGTACTTTGTGTCCATTGGGCAGTGGGTCGGTTTGGGCCGAACAGCAGATTTCTCGCTGCGCTCGAAATGACTTTCCGTTGTCACCCCGAGTGAAACGAGGGGTCTGCTGTTCCGCGGACGGAGGGGTAATTGCAAACTAACCCACCACCGTCGTTTGTGGTGAAGCCGTTGTTGTTCATCCGCCTCCATCTGTGCTTTCAATACCGCCATGAACCTGCTGCGTCACACCGATCCGGCCGTCCACCTGACCCTGTCCCGGGATCTCATCCGCACCTTGAAGCGGGGACACCCCTGGGTATTCGCCGATGCGCTGCGGGAGCGGCCCGCGGCGGCGCCGGGCAGTCTGGCGTTGTTGCACGATCCGCAGGGCAAGCCCCTCGCGGCGGGAATGTACGACCCCGGCCCCACGCTGTGCTTCCGCGCCTGCACGGTGGAGCCGGAATTGGAGGTGAGCGAGGCCTGGGCGGGTGCCCAACTGGAGCGCGCCCGCGGCCTGCGTCAGGCCCTGCTGGGCGGAGACACCACCGGCTATCGCCTGCTGAACGGCGAGGGCGACGGCCTACCCGGGCTGGTGGCGGACGTGTATGGCGACACGGCCGTGATCCGCCTGGATGGCGACGGGCCCGCGGGCTTCTGGTACGCCCCAGGCATCGCCCGCTGGATCGCGGAGACGCTCCAAATCCCCACCGTGGTCGAACGCTCCCGCGGCGCCGAAGGCGGGCGGCCGCTGCAAGGCACCGTGCCGGCCGAGCCGGTCACCTTCCTGGAAAACGGCGTGTGGTTCACGGCGGACGTGCTGCGGGGACAGAAGACCGGCTTCTTTCTCGATCAGCGCGAGAACCGGGCGCGCGTGCGCACCTTGGCGGCGGGCCGGCGGGTGCTCAACCTGTTCGGCTACACCGGCGGCTTCTCCGTCTATGCCGGGCTGGGCGGCGCCAGCCACGTGACCACGGTGGACCTGGCGGCGCCCGCGGTCGAGGCCGCCCAATCCCATTGGCAGTTGAACGGCTTGCCCCATCGCACCCACGAGCCGGTGGTGGCGGATGCCTTCCAGTTCCTGGAGCAGGCCGCCCAGCAAGGCCGGCAGTGGGACCTGGTGATCGCGGACCCGCCCGCGTTCGCCCCCAACCAGGCGGCCGTGCCGGGCGCGCTGGCCGCGTACCGGCGCCTGATCGCCGGCAGCGCGGCCGTGACGGCTCCCGGCGGCTGGCTGGCCGCCTCCTCCTGCTCCAGCCACGTGGCGCTGCCGGAGTTCCTCACCGCCTGCGAGGCCGGCATTGGGACGGCGCGGCGCCGCGCGACGGTGCTGGGCATCCACGGCCAACCCTTCGACCACCCCACGCCCCTTGCCATGCCCGAATTCCGCTACTTGAAGTTCGTGGTGCTGCGGGTGGACTGAGGGATTGACGGCACTCCACCTGGCGACCGCATTCCCGGTCCGTCCGACCCGGATTTTGCCGCCGCTCAACCGGGTCTGGGTGGCTGAATCTGCGCCACCAACGGAGGGCCGGGCCGCTCTCCCGGCCCGTGATGGAAAGCGGCCACTCAGGCGGTCTTGAGCAGCGCCGCAGCGCCGCCGCCACTATTGACAGGGAGGGGCGAAAGGGGATAAACGGAATTCCACTTAGCCTTGTTGTCGCACGGCCTTTTTGGGGGACGTTGCACTTCCCGGTGCCAGGGTGCGTGGAGACCTCTCCACCACCGCGGGGATAAGAGCCACAACTTGCCAGTCGGCCGGCCAGTGCGCCGCGGCATCCCGGAGCGGGGCGCCGACCCATATCGGTTCCGATCGTTCACGATTGTCCAGCCTTGAGGAGAGGGGAGATCATGAAGCAACTCAAAACGACCCGCCGCCAGTTCATCAAGACCGCGGCATTGGCCACGGCCGCCCTGACCGCGCCGCCGTTCATTCGCCATTCGCGCGCGGCCGGGAAGCTGACGGTGTCCTTGTGGGACCACTGGGTGCCGGCGGCCAACGATGTGCAAAGGAAGCTCATGGAGGATTGGGCCAAGAACAACAAGGTCGACATCACGGTCGACGTCGTCACCTCGCAGGGCAATTCCAACATGCTGATGGCCACTGCGGAATCGCGCGCCAAGATCGGCCATGACATCTTCATGCTGCCCCAGACGTACCCTTCCATCTTGCGCAACTCCCTGGAATCCCTGGACGATGTGGCAGCCGATCTGCAGAAGGCATACGGCAAATACTCCGTGGTGGCCGAGTACGCCTGCAAGATCGAGGGGGTGTGGCGCGCCGTTCCGGCCCCCACGGGATCGCACAGCTATCCCATGGTTTCCCGGCTGGACATGTTCCAGAAGCATTGCGGGGTAGACCTGAAGAAGATTTTCCCCACCGATGTGAAGCTGCGCGACAAGAAATTGGTCGACGCCTGGAACTACGAGAATTTCCTGGTCTACGCGGAGAAGCTGTTCAAGGCCGGCGTGCCCTTCGGAAACCCCATCGCGCAGACCAGCGACACCAACTCCTGGCTGGGGCCGCTCTTCAAAGCCTTCGGTAGCGAACTGGTTGACGCCAAGGGAACCATCACGGTCAATTCCGACGGCACCCGGCAGGCGCTCGAGTACATGAAGCGGCTCGCTGCGTTCATGCCGCCCGAGATCTATTCCTGGGACGATTCCAGCAACAACACGCACATCATTTCCGGCCGCGGTTCCTGCATCCAGAATCCCCCCAGTGCTTGGGCGGCGGCGAAGAAGACCCAGCCCGCGAATGCGGCGCAGATGTGGCACCACGACACCCCGCGCGGTCCCAATGGCCGCTATCGGGGTTCGCTCATGTACAACCTGGGCGTCTGGACCTTTGCGCAGAACAA
>JBGPEV010000317.1:0-4642 GCA_041482995.1 bacterium
CTGCCGATCGGGATGGATATCATTGCTGCGGGAGATTTCTCCCTGACCAGAAAAGGTCCCGAATCTTGGTTCTCATTCCGTTTGCCGCCCACAGGACAGGGAATAGACTACGTCGTTCAGATCGACAATCAGAAAGCGAAAGCAGCGGCGAAGCAGCAGGTCTGGAAGGGGCCGAAGGATTTCAAGAAGAAAAAAGGCAAGAAGCGCTAGCATCCACCGCCGGGGTGAGAGCCTGCCCTCGAGCACAGTGAAGGATACAGTTCGCACGCGCCAAAAACACGGCCGCGGGTGGAGTTCCTCCCCCCAACTCCGGCCGGACAGGGCTGCCGTTCGAGCTATGGAGCGGTGAAGACGGACCAGTCCGTATCGAAGGCGGGCCAAAAGCCGTGGTCGTGCACGACATCCAAGAGCAGCACGGTGGCGCCGGTATGGACGTCGTCCGCGCCGCCGGGCGGGAGCGCGCCGTTGGCGGTGTCGTAGACATCGGGATGGCCCGCCGTTCCGGTGGAACCGCTGCCGAGAAAGCTGGAGGCCCGGATTCGGATCGAATAGTAACCGCCCCACCCTCCGGCATCGGAGGCACGGAGGTAGATCGTCTGGCCGGGATTCAAAGTTACCTGGGTTTTCGCATAGTAGGGGGGCGCCAGCCCGCCGTTGAGGCCGTCGCCGTCATGGGCGATGGGCAATGCGATCGAGGCTGCGGAGTACACGGTCAAGTCCACATTGGCGTCTTTCCGGCCGGCGCCCGGCGCATTGGACACCGACTCGGTGTTTCCGCCGGCGCTCGACGCATTGGGCACCGTCTCGATGAAGTAGGCGGTACCGCCGGAATTCCCTCCGCCCGGCGCGTCCCCGTTCCCGGCTCCGGGATTGGCCTCGGCATTGGCGCAACTGCCCATGCCGTCCGTGTGGCCATCGTCGCCCGGGCCGCAACTGCCCATCCCACAGCCGCTCAATAGCAGTCCAGCGCCCACCGCTACGATGAACACCTGCCAGTGACCCGCTTTCATGGTTGCCTTTCCGGCCCCATACGCCAGGCCCGGCCGCAGCCCCATTCCCATGAATACAAGCACTATCAGTGTGTCCCCTCGCACGGAGGGCAAACATGAGCGATGTCATGTGCGAGCGAGCCGGTCAGCTTATGCCCAAGGCACTCGCGCTCCCACCCCCTGCGCCCGCCGGGTCGAAGGGCCGGGGATGGGGTGCCGTTGTCCGATTTTGTCCGATCTTGTCTCTCGACCCCCCGCCCGCGCCGGGAGACAATAGGAACGGTGGGAATCCTCCGCGCACGACGGTGAGGGCGGTGAGCCGCGGCGGGACGGCGCACGGGACGGCGGGTCGGGATGGCGCCGGAGCCGGGATTGCCGAATCCGATAGCAGGCGCGCTGTGCCGGAATCGATTCAATGCCAGTTCGGCGCATGAAATTGATCCGACGGCCCAAACGGGAAAATTACAAACCGCTTTTGCGACTCGGAGGGGCACGCTGCTACCGCATTAACCGCGCGGTCGCCCAGAAGATCAGCGGGGGCAGCACGGCCATTTGCAGTACCGGCAGCAGCCCTACGCCTAGGCCGGGAATGAAGGGCATTGCAGGGGAATAGCTCCAGGTGCCTGCGGCCAGGGCGCGCCACTCGAGCCACGTACCGACGGCGAGGCCCAGCGCGAGCGTGAGCAATACACCCCGCCAACCGGGCGCTGCGATCCAGCCGGGCGAGCGGAAGACTGCCCAGCCCACGAGGTAGAACACGACCATGTAGCCGGCGTCACCGAGCGCGGCGCGAAAGCAAATGAGGATGTAGTCGTAGGGCCCCCATCCGTGCAGATCGTGGCCGAAGGACTGCAGTCCCTCCCAGAGGAAATGCACGAACACGCTGACGATGAAGATTGCCGCCGCCCTCTCGATGCCGCGCCGCATGGAAGCCCCCTGGGATTCCACGCTTGCGCTCAACCCGGTGGGCCGGCATCGCACGCGTGGCGGAGTTGGGGCATGCCAGCTTGCCCAATTCATGGTATGGGGCGATGAACAGCCCAGGTTGTCAACGGAGTCCCTTTCCCCATGCCCGCGCCGGTACGGCCGCCGCACCGGTGAGGCGCCTCTGAAAGGACCGCCATGTTCCAGCATGCCATCGATTCCCGGAGCCCGGTTTCCGCCTCCCACGCCATGAGCGAAGGGGAGTGGCAGGCGCGGGTCGACCTGGCGGCCGCCTACCGCCTGGCCGCGCACAACGGGTGGGACGATCTGATCTACACCCACATCTCGATGCGGGTGCCGGAGGAACCGGAGCGCTTCCTGATCAATCCCTTCCGGCTCGCGTTCCAAGAAGTCACGGCCAGCAACCTCGTGAAGATTGACGGGGCGGGGGTGATCGTGGGGGACTCGCCCCATAGCGTCAACACGGCGGGGTTCGTCATCCACGGCGCCATTCATCAGGCGCGCCCCGAGCTGAACGCGGTGATGCACACCCACTCGCCGGGCGGGATGGCGCTCTCCATGCTTCCTCAGGGCCTGTTGCCCGTCTCCCAACACGCCCTGATCTTCTACAAGCGCGTCGCCTATCACAAGTACGAGGGGGTGGCCCTGAGTCTGGAGGAGCGCCAGCGGCTGATCGCCGACCTGGGTCCGCACCGGGCCATGATCATGCACAACCATGGCCTGCTCACCGCCGGGGAGAGCATGGGCGAGGCGTTCGTGAACATGTACAACCTGGAGAAAGCCGCCAGCGCGCAATTGACCGCCATGGCCGCCTCCCGCGAGTTGGTGATGCCGCCCGACGAGGTGTGCGCATTGACCGTGCGCCAAATGAACGATCACAGCCGTCCCGTGGGCAGCGACGAGTGGCCCTCCCTGCTGCGCATGCTGGACCGCGAAGACCCCAGCTACAAGACGTGAGGGGTCGAATACAAAAGCTGAAACACAAAGACCACGAAGACCACAAAGTTTAGCGGCAAGGATTTTCCCAAGAGGTTTGGCTCTTCGCCCTTGGCGGACTGATCGACACAGGTTGCAACTGCATCGCCGAACCCTTTGCTGTTCTTTGTGATTCCTTTGTGGTCTTGGTGGTCTTCGTGTTTCAGCAGTTGCCGTTCGCAGTTGTTCCTACCGCTTGAGGAATGCCGCCTTGGCCTTCACGGCGTCGTCCGCGAAGTCGCTGAACACGCCATCCACGCCCAGCTCGAAGAAGCGGCGGTACTCGGCGAGCGGGTCGCCGCCATAGTCCTTGGCCAGGAAGCGCGGCTCGCTGCGGAAGGTGTAGGGGTGGACCAGCAGCCCCAACCCGTGGGCGTCGCGCACCAGCGAGGTGGGCGGGAGCAACGTGCGGTCCGGCGCCAGCGGCTGAATGAGGGCCTTGTCCGGCCCGATGCCCCGCGCGTAGCGGGCGATCTCCGCCAGGCCGGCGGGCGTGATCAGGTCGCCATAGGTGCGCAGGTCCCCGGCCGCGGCGAAATCCGCCGGCTGCCCATGGGGCGCGCCAATCAGTTGAATCAGCGGGACGCGCGTCAGGCCGGCCAGCGCCTTGAGATTGCCCACCTCGAAGGATTGGATGAACACCGGGGCATCCGCGCCGCTCCAGCCATTGCGCGCCAGAATCGCCAGCAGGGGCGCTTCCAGCGGCAGCCCGATGGCGCGGAAGTAGCTGGGGTGCTTGGTTTCCGGATAGATGCCCACGGGGCGCCCGCGCTCCGCTCCCTTGCGCTTGGCCAGCGCGACAATCTCCTCCAGCGTGGGCACCTCGTACTGGCCGTCGTGGCTGTGATCGCGGAACGGCAGGCGCTCCTTGGCGCGCAGGGTCTTGATCTCGGCCAGCGTGAAGTCCTCGCTGAACCAGTCGCGCACGGAACGCCCCTCGATGGTCTTCGACCCACGGCGCTTCGGGAACTTGTCCGCGACGTCGGTGGTGTCGGAGAGAGCGTTCTCGTGGCGGGCGATCAATACCCCATCCTGGGTGATCACGAGGTCGGGCTCGATGTAGTCGGCGCCCAGGTCGATCGCCAGCGCATAGCCCGCCAGCGTGTGCTCCGGCAGGCGGCCCGCGATGCCGCGGTGACCGATGATGAGGGGTGGCGTCATGCCGGATGGAAGGGGCGGAGCGGCCGTCTGGGCGCCGGCCAGGGGAACCGCAAGGAGCGCAGCGCAAATGGAGGCCAGGGGCAGGATTGCTCGCGGAAGCATCGTCATTCTCACTCAGCGGCTGGAGGTCCGCTCGGGATTTTCCCTTGCCGACACGCCATCCGCCACGGCCCGCCCCGTGACTTCGTCAGTGAATTGCCCTGGACGGGAGGTTCTTCGTCACGCGAGCATCTCGAGCAGCACTCGATGCCAGACGCCGGGATCGATGGCCCCCAACTTCCCTGCTAAGCGCCGCTTGTCCACGCAGCGAATCTGGTCCAGAAGGATCCGCGTCCGCTTGCCCTTGAACCGAACAACCGGCCGGCAGCCCAGCGGCTGACCCCGGCTGGTGAGCGGTGCAACGATGACGCGAGGCAATGCTTCATTGAGGTCGTCGGGCGAAACGACGAGAGCCGGGCGGGTTTTGGCGATTTCCGAACCGGCCGTGGGGTCGAATGTCACCCAATACACGTCGCCCCGGCTCACCATGTCCAATCTCCCTTTGAATCGTCGACGGGGAGGCCATCCCAAAC
>JBGPEV010000318.1:0-4625 GCA_041482995.1 bacterium
CACGTGAACGTCGCGGGCGGCGCCTACCCCATCCACATCGGCGCGGGAACGGCCGCGTCCCACCTCCCGGCGCTGGTGGCGCAGACCGCGCAGGAACTGGTGGTGATCGTCACCAACGAGACGCTGCTGCGCCTGTACCCGCAGACGCTGCTCCCCGCCCTGCGGGAGGTGCCGGTGCGCGTGGAGACGGAGGTGCTGCCGGACGGCGAGGCGTACAAGACGCTGCACACGCTGACCGCCCTCTACGACCGGTTGATGCGCCTGCACGCCAACCGCAAGACGGCGCTGATCGCCTTCGGCGGCGGCGTGGTGGGCGACGTGGCCGGGTTCGCCGCCGCGACCTTCATGCGCGGCCTGCCCATCCTGCAGGTGCCCACCACCTTGCTGGCCCAGGTGGACAGCAGCGTGGGCGGCAAGACCGCCGTCAACCACCGTCTGGGCAAGAACGCCATCGGCGCATTCAAGCAGCCCAGCGGGGTCGTCATCGATTTGGATTTCCTGCGCACGCTGCCGGAGCGGGAGGTGCGCGCCGGCCTGTTCGAGCTGATCAAGCACGCCATCATCCGCGACCGCGCGCTGTTCGACGATCTGGAGGCACAGGCGGCCCGGCTCGTCGTTCGCCCCGCGGCCGGCAATTGGGCGTTCTGGGAGGACGCGCTGCACCGCTCGGTGAGGGTGAAGGTGCAGGTGGTGCAGGAGGATGAGCGGGAGGAGCACATTCGCGCAATCCTCAATTTCGGCCACACGTTGGGCCACCTGATCGAGACCCATACCGGCTATACCGCCTGCCTCCATGGCGAGGCGGTCGGGATCGGCATGATCTTCGCGGCGTTCGCGTCACGGGAATGGGGTCTGCTTCCGGGGGCCGACTTTGCCCGCATTCAGGGAGTGCTCCGCCCGCTCGTGACCCCCATCGCGGTGCCCGCCCTCGACGAGGAGGCCTTCGCCGCGCTGGTGCTGCACGATAAGAAGGCGGCGCAGCGGGCGGTCAAGTTCATCGTACTGAACGGCCTGGGACAGGCCGCGATCCGGGAGCAGACGGCGCCCGCCGAACTCTGGCCGCTCTTCCAGCGCTTCCTGGCGGAAGTGCCGGGCGTGCTGCGGGTTAACGGCCGTTAGCAGGAACCCCCCGCGATACGATCCGGCCGGCGTGGCCCCGGCGGAAAGCGGGAAGCCGGTGGGGTCTCGGGAGCGGCCGGAGCGGATACCTGTGCCGGTCAAACGCGTCATCAACCGCACCTCCATGCGGCGGACTTCATGAGCGCTGGTTCGGATTTCTTCGCGCGGCTGGCTGGCCTTCCGGAAGCGGCCCGGGCGCTGGCCGCGTTTGACCGGTTGTTCCGCCAACCCCCCGCGCTCGCGCCGTATGCGTTGGGTCCACTGCTCTACCACACGCTGCTGAGCCACCTGCTGGAGTGGCTGGGAGCGCCCCGCACGGCGGGCGCCCTGCGCTGGGAGTGGCGTCCGCTCTATCGATTGGAGTCGGAGACCAATCCCTTCTATTTCACGGCGGATCACGTCGCGCGGCGGCTGGAGCAGTGCCCGCCGCTGCCGCCCGATCAGACGGCCCTGCTGGTGGATGTGTTGACCCGGTTCTTCGACCTGCGGCGCTCCGGCAGCTTGGGCGCGGTGCAGGCGACGCCACTGGTGAACGATCATCTGGCGCAACGCTGGCAGTCCCTGTTTCCTGCCCGGTTTGCCTGGCGGGCGAGTGCCGTGTTGCGCGGCTTGGGTCTCTACGCGGTCGGGAGTCCCGGCGGATTCCGGGCGTACAGCCGCTTCACCGCGGGCCGCTTCCAGCCCGAACTGCTGCCCGCTGGGCTGATGCAGTGGCGAGCCGCCTGTTGGCAAGCCGCCGGTGGCGATCCGGGTCAGGGACCGTCCGGCCCCCCGGGCAACGGCCCGGTACCCCTGCCCCTGCCCCATCAGGCCGATTTCCTCGCCGCCGCGTTTGCCGGGGAACTGGACGCCTTGGGATGGGCAGGGGCTTGTGGGGACATTCCCCAATGCGACACCTGTCCCTTGCGGCCGGACTGCCGCTGGGCAGGGGGCGCGCAGGAGCGCGATCCGGCCAGCGGCGGCGAAGTGGCGGCGCTGACCCGGTTGGGTGGATTGGAGAGTCTGTCCATCGAGCAGTTGCTCCAGGGCGTCTTCGACCTGCCCGAGTCGGAGCGGGCATCGCTCCAACAGGCGCTGGGGGAATCCTCCCTGCGCGCGCTCGCCGGCAAGAGCGTCACGGAGTTGCAGGAGGCGGTGGCGCCCGTTGGGCTCCGCGGGGAACGGCTCGCGCTGGTGTTCGAGCTGTGCCGCCGCTTCGCCGACGAGCGGGTGTTGCCGGGGCAGCCCTTCAAGACCGCGTGGGACGTCTTCAAGCACTTCCGCATTCGCCTGCGCGACGCTCCGCAGGAGCAACTGGCCGTGGTGCTGCTGGACGCCCGCAAGCGCTATCTGGGCGACCGGATCGTGACGCTGGGCATCCTGGACTCGAGCCCGGTCCATCCGCGCGAAGTGTATGGGGCCGCCATCCGCGACCGGGCCTCGTCGATCCTGGTGGTGCACAACCACCCTTCCGGCGACCCTTTGCCCTCACCGGACGACATCGCCATCACCCGGCAATTGGTCGGCGCCGGCAGGCTGGTGGGCATTCCCCTGCTGGACCACGTCATCATCGCGGGCGACCGCTATACCAGCCTGCGGGACGCCGGCTTGGTGGAGTTCTAGGCGGCTGCGTGACGGACGCCGGGAATTGTGCTGAATTGGGCCGGTTTCAGGCTTGCCTTGGGACCTGCTCGGCCATCCCTCTCATCCTCTCCCGGAGCGTCATTTCATGCGTAAACCAAAGGAAAGCAGCGCCGTCCCGGCCAAGGCCCGCCCGGAGCAGGTGGGTCTCTCCTCCGAACGCCTGGAGCGGATCGGGCAGGCGCTGGGGGCGGAAATCGAGCAGGGCCGTCTGCCGGGGGCCGTCGCGCTGATCGCCCGGCACGGCAAGATCGCCTATTGGGAGGCGTTCGGTCGCCGTGACCCCGGCAAGCCCGCTGCCATGGCCCGGGACGACCTGTTCCGCATCTACTCCATGACCAAGCCCATCGTCTCCTCGGCGGCGATGATGCTCGTGGAGGAGGGGCGGATCGCCGCCTGAGTTCCATTTACTCACCTCTTGATGGTGGCTCCAAGACTCGTGGTACGCGTCTGAGGGGAACCGACGCAACAGGTGGAGGAAGTCCATCTGCGAAATGTCGGCATACGTGGTTTCAGCACAAGGAGGAGCGACTTGATCTTAAGCATCTTGCGCAGGGCAATTGGGGTCGCAATAGTCGAAATTGTCCAGGTCCCGGTTGCCACGCAAGGGCAAGACATTAAGGTGACGCTCCTGGGTACCGGTAGTCCTCCGCCGGTCATGAATCGATTTGGGCCAAGCACCTTGGTGGATGCCGGGGGGCAGAAATTCCTTTTCGATGCGGGTCGGGGCGTATTGCAGCGTCTAAACCAGGTTAAAGTCCGGTCGCAGGATGTGCAGGGCATATTTCTCACGCATTTGCATTCAGATCACGTCGTGGGATTTCCAGATTTTTGGTTGACGGGGTGGCTCACGGCAGGCGGACGCGATTTTCCGCTTCGAGTGTGGGGTCCCGGAGGTACGACGAAGATGATGTCCCACCTCGAGCAAGCATTTGAGTACGATATCCGGATTCGGCAGTTTGACGACAGGGCACCGCCGGAAGGTGTCGTTATACTTGCTGAGGATATCAATGAAGGGGTGGTTTACGAGAAAGGCGGCGTTAAGATCGCTGCGTTTGAGGTCGATCACAGACCGGTCAAGCCGGCCTTTGGCTACCGGATCGACTACGCAGGACGGTCAGTGGTTCTCTCCGGGGACACTCGCTTCAATGAGAATTTGATTCGGCACGCTCAGGGAGTGGATCTATTGATCCATGAAGTGGTTTCGCCTGAATCCTTCCAACGGGCAGGTTCAAGTCCGGAGAGAGCCAAGTCAGTGCTTGCGCATCACACGACTCCCGAACAAGCGGGCGAGGTATTCGCGCGGACAAAACCGAGGATGGCGGTGTATTCGCACATTGTTTTGCCCACCGCCACGGAACAAGACCTGATTCCTGCAACGCGAAAGACTTACTCGGGCCCGTTAGAATTAGGCGAGGACTTGATGGTGATCGAAGTGGGCGAAAAAATTGAGGTCCGCAAGCCCGCACGCTCGTCGCCTTGACAGGCCGCGGAAATTCGAGCTGGAAAATATCGGCTGAGAGCGATCCATCGAGGATGGCCGCAGCCAGATTTGCCGGTGAGCTTCTCCCCTTCCGGGAGGGACAGCCTTGCGCCGCCTGTTTTCTATTTACACACCTATTGGCGGTGGCTTGATTCGCGCCCTCGTGCTGCAGGCGGTGGTGGAATAGCCGGAAAGGTGGGTTCAACCCATCATCCGCCGAGGGCGCGCCGCAGCGGGCCGAGCAGGATTGGAGACTCCGGCTCGACCGAGGACGGGAACCGCGCCAAGAGCGCGCCGTCCCGGCCGATCAGGAACTTCTCGAAGTTCCAGTGGATCTCGCCGGGTTGGGCCGCGGAAGCAGCGGTGGCGGTGAGCGCCCGGAACAGCGGGATCGTTCCCGGAC
>JBGPEV010000319.1:0-4624 GCA_041482995.1 bacterium
CCTGGGCGAGCGGGCCATGGCGGACCTGCGGGGCGACAAGCTGGCGATGATCTTCCAGGAGCCCATGACCTCCCTCAACCCCGCCTACACGGTGGGCGAGCAGTTGCAGGAGGTGCTGCTGCGCCACAAGCGCGTGAGCCGGGCGGAAGCGCGCGGGCGGGCGGTGCACCTGCTCAACCGGGTGGGCATCACGGCCGCCGGGAGCCGGTTGCGCCAGTATCCCCACCAGCTTTCCGGCGGGCTGCGCCAGCGCGTGATGATCGCCATGGCGCTGATGTGCGGCCCCGATCTGATCGTCGCCGATGAGCCGACCACCGCGTTGGACGTGACCATCCAGGCCCAGATTCTGCGCCTGCTGGCCGATCTGCAGCGGGAGTTCCCCATGGCCATGTTGCTCATCACCCACGATCTGGGGGTGGTGGCGCGGGTGGCGGACCGCGTGGCCGTGATGTACGCGGGGCAGATCGTGGAGACCGGCACGGCGGAGGAACTCTTCAGCCGCCCGCTCCATCCCTACACGCAGGGCTTGCTGCGCTGCATCCCCGGCGTGGGCGGCATCCGGCCGGGGCAGCATCTCGGCAGCATTCCCGGCCTGGTGCCCAACCTGATCGGCGGCCTGCGCGGCTGCACCTTCCGCGACCGGTGTCCCCACGCCTTCGCCGCATGCGCGGACGGCGACGTATCCCTGCGCGCCCTTGCGCCGGGCCGGGCCTACCGCTGCCTGTTGACCGAGGAACAGTCCACGCGCAACGCCGCCGCCGCGGAGGTGGCATGAGCGCCGGACGCTTGCGGGAGGCGCCGGCGACCAGCGCGCCCGCGCTGGAAACGCGCGCCGTCACGCGCATCTTCACGGTCGGCGACGGGATGTTCCGCCGCCGCCGCACGCTGCGCGCGGTCAACGGCGTGTCCTTGACGGTGCCCCGCGGCGCCGTGGTGGGCCTGGTGGGGGAATCGGGCTGCGGAAAGACCACGCTCGCCCGCATGTTGCTGGGCCTGCTGGCTCCGAGCAGCGGCGAGATCCTGATCGACGGCGAACCGGTGCGCACGCTGGCCCGGCGGGGGATCGCGCGGCGCGTGCAGCCGGTCTTCCAGGACCCCTATTCCTCGCTCAATCCGCGCAAGACCGTGCAGTCCATCGTCGGGTTGCCCCTGCGCGTCCACGGCATCGGCGGGCGCGCGGAACAGGAGCGCCGCGTGCTGGAGCTGATGGACCGGGTCGGCCTGGCGCGGCGCCTGGCGCGCAGCTATCCCAATCAGCTCTCCGGCGGCCAGCGCCAGCGCGTCGCGATCGCCCGCGCCCTGGTGATGCGGCCGGAGGTCGTGATCTGCGACGAGCCCACGTCCGCCTTGGACGTTTCCGTCCAATCCCAGATTCTCAACCTGTTGCAAGACCTGCAGCGGGAACTGAACTTGACCTACCTGCTCATCACCCACAATCTGGCGGTGGTACGGCACATGGCGACCCACGTGGCCGTGATGTACCTGGGGCGCATCGTGGAGGAAGCGCCGACGGAGGCGCTGTTCCGCGCGCCGCGCCACCCCTACACCCGCGCGCTGCTGGATTCGGTCCTCACGCCGGAACCGGGCAAGGGCGTGCCGGAGACGCGGCTGGGCGGCAGCTTTCCCGACCCGCTGAATCTGCCCAGCGGCTGTGCCCTGCACCCGCGCTGCCCGGACGTGATGGACGTCTGCCGCGTGACCGCTCCCAGGGAGACCGCCGACGGCGGCCATTGCGTGGAGTGTCACCTGTACTGCTAGGATGGAACGGCAATTTGCCGAAACACAAAGACCACGAAGACCACAAAGAATGGCGCCATGGACCCTACTGGGTCACTTTGCAGTCGAACAGCGGATTCCTCGCAACTGCGCTCGGAATGACAGAGTCGGTGTCACCCCGAGCCCTTCGCTGCGCTCGAGGGCAGGCTCCGTTGCGAGGGGTCTGCTGTTTTCCTGCCGTCGGCGTCCGGGCAAACTGACCTGCGATCCCATGGCCAGGAGGGCTGATGTGAGGGCGCACTATCGGAGAATGGAAATTCCTTGGTGGTCTTTGTGGTCTTTGTGTTTCAGCAGTTGCTTCTTTCGAATCGAACCGAGGAGTCATGACCCGCGCCGCCGCCATCGAGAATGCCCGCGCCTACTTTGACCGGGGCGGCTACGTGCAGGACCTGGCGCGCCGGGTGGCCTTCCGCACGGAAAGCCAGGAGGACGGCCGCGAGGCGGAGCTGCGGGGCTATCTGGTGCGGGAGCTGCAGCCCACCCTGGAGCGGATGGGCTTCCAGTGCCGCCTGCTGGACAATCCCGTGCCGGGCCGCGGACCCTTCCTCTACGCCGAACGGCTGGAGCATCCCCAGCTCGTGACCGTGCTCAGCTACGGTCACGGTGACGTGATCCGCGGTCTGGACACCCAGTGGCGCGCGGGGCTCTCGCCCTGGCAGGTGAAGCAGGAGGGCGACCGCCTCTATGGCCGGGGCACGGCGGACAACAAGGGCCAGCACTCGGTGAACCTGGGCGCGGTCGCCGCCGTGTTGCAGGCGCGGGGCGCGCTGGGTTTCAACTTGAAGCTGATGATCGAGACGGGCGAGGAAATCGGCTCGCCCGGCCTGCGCCAGTTTTGCGAACAGCACCAGGATCTGCTCAAGGCCGATGTGTTCATCGCTTCCGACGGTCCGAGAGTTTCTCCCACCCGCCCCACGCTGTTCCTGGGGTCGCGCGGGGCGCTCAATTTCGACATCACGATCGAGCTGCGCGCCGGGGGCCACCACTCGGGCAACTGGGGCGGCCTGCTGGCGAATCCCGCCATCCTGCTCGCCCACGCCATCGCCAGCATGGCCACGGACAAGGGCCGGGTGCTGCTGCCGGAGATCCTGCCCAAGGAGATTCCCCCTGCCGTGCGCAAGGCGTTGGCGGGGCTCACGGTGGAGGGCGGCGAGGACGCGCCGGAGATCGACGCCGGTTGGGGCGAGCCGGGGCTGACCATTCCCGAGAAGGTCTACGGCTGGAACACGTTCGAGGTGCTGGCCATGACGGCGGGCAATCCGGAAAATCCGGTCAACGCCATTCCGCCCAGCGCCTCCGCCCATTGCCAGATCCGCTTCGTGGCGGGCACGGATCCGAACCGCTTCATCCCCGCCATCCAGCGCCACCTGGGCGCCAAGGGCTTCGGCATGGCCAAAGTGGAGCGCGCCAAGAAAGGCTTCCTCGCCGCCACCCGGCTGGACCCCGACAATCCCTGGGTGCACTGGGCGGTGGACTCCATCGCCCGCACCAGCGACAAGGTGCCCGCCGTCCTGCCCAACCTGGGCGGCTCCCTGCCCAACGATTGCTTCGCCGACGTGCTGGGCCTGCCCACGCTCTGGGTGCCCCACTCCTACGCCGCCTGCTCCCAGCACGCTCCCAATGAGCACCTGCTGCTCCCCATCGCCCGCGAGGGCCTGGAGATCATGGCCGGGTTGTTCTGGGACCTGGGGGAGCAGGGCACGCCCAAACGGTGACGGAAACCCGATCCGGCACGCTTGTCGCGTGCCACCTTCCCTTGCAACCGCAGGGGAAGTCGGCCCGCAGGGCCGGTGGCTTGGTAGAAGTGGGGGACAGCGGCGGCCCACGCTCGTGGGGGCGGATCGCGATCCGCCACTACACACCCACCCCACGTCCTCGGCCAGTCGATTGGCCCCGCACGGTGTAGGGGCCCGCGCCGTAGGCGCCAGCAGCGCCGTGCGATGCGCCCAAGCCCCTGGCGCCCATCACGCACGAACCGCGACCACCGCCGGTTCCCATTGGCGCGGACGAGCATATCCGTGAGCAGTTGCCCTCCGCCAGCGCCGGACGCTTGCGGGAGGCGCCGGCAGCGCAGGCGGAGAGGGCGGCCAAAAAATGCGCCGCAGGCGCCAGCAACACAGCCCGAGTGAGGTGTTTCTTTGTCGATTTTACTTGCATTCGTAATCTACATATGATATCGTCCAATGTGTGATTCTGGAGAATTTCCCATGAATCCCTAGCCAATCAACAAATTCGGAGCCCCACCATGTACACAACCGTGATGTCTGGCGACGGTCCGACGGGGGCGCATCGCGATGCGCCCGCGGACGGACCCCGGCCGCCCGAGCCCCCTATTGTCTCAGACCCGCAGACCCGCCCCCCCAATTTCAACGCGCTCAAACACGGCCTGCGCAGCGCGGCGATACTGCTGCCGGGTGACGATGCCGGGGAGTTTCAGCGCTTGCGCCGGGACCTGTTCCACACCTACCGGCCCCGCACGGGGGACGAGGCGGCCTGCGTGGAGGCCATGGCCTCCCAGCAGTGGCGCATCGCCCGCTGCCGGCGCTGGCAGGCGGTCTACGACGCGCAGACCGATGCGCTGCTCACGGGCGGCTCCAACCATCTGGCGGGTCACATCTGCGAGCCCGACCCGCACCGCTGGATGCACAAGTCCATGGATTGCACCCTGCAGGAGAGCCGCCTGGATCGGCTCATGTGCCGCGCGCGGGACAAGCTGCTGCTGTTGCAGAAGCTGCGGCGCAATGAATTGATCGCGGGGGCGGTGGAGCGGGAGCCGGTCTTCTGGCCTTCCGATTCCCCCACCCCTGAGGCGGATCGCCCTCCGCGTGACCGGGAGTTGGGGGGAAAC
>JBGPEV010000320.1:0-4613 GCA_041482995.1 bacterium
CTTTCCCCGGAAGCGCGGATCACCCTGCGGCACATCGTGCGTAACCCGGTGCAATCCATCCTCACCGCCGTGGGCATTTCCCTCTCCGTCGCGATCATGATCGCCGGAATGTTCTGGATCGACGCCATCGAGTATGTGATGGAGGTGCAATTCACGCAGGCCCAGCGCGACGATGCCTTCGTGGGCTTCAACACGCCGCTCAACACCCGCGCCCTGACGGAGCTGGCCCACATGCCGGGCGTGCTGGCGGTGGAAGGGCTGCGGTCGGTGCCCGTCCGGCTGCGGAACGGCCCGCGCAGCTACCTGACGGGGCTGGAGGGCCTGCCCGAGCATTCCCGCTTTCGCCGGCCGCTGGACCAGGACCTGCGGCCGCTGGCCATGCCCCTGGACGGCGTGCTGCTGAGCCAATCGCTCTCCCGCGTGCTGCGGGTGGCCCCCGGTGACCTGCTCGTGGTGGACGTGCTGGAGGGCAAGCGCCCCACCCGTGTGCTGCGCGTGGCGGCCCTGGCCAACGATTTCATCGGCGTCTCCGCCTACATGGACAAGGGCGCGCTCAACCGCTGGATGCAGGAGGGGCCGCTCAATTCCGGCGCGGCGCTGGCGGTGGACGCGAGCCGCTCGGCGGAGCTCTACGGCGCGCTCAAGCGCCTGCCCCGTGTGGCGGCCGTGGGGGCGCGCAACACCATCATTCAGCTGTTCCGCGAACTGACCGGCCGCAACATCGTCGTCACTTCGGCGATCCTGGCGGCGTTCGCCTCCATCATCGCCATCGGGGTGGTCTACAACAGCGCCCGGATCGCCCTCTCGGAGCGCGCCTGGGAACTGGCCAGCCTGCGGGTGCTGGGGTTCACCAAGGGGGAAGTCTCCCGCATCCTGTTGGGCAAGCTCGCCGTGGAGTTGCTGGCCGCCATTCCGATCGGGTTCGTGCTCGGGTACTTCCTGTGCATGTGGATGTTGGAAGCCTTCGTCTATACGGAGACCATGACCCTGCCCCTCTACATCACGCCCCGGGTCTACGGCTTCTCGGCGGCGGTGGCCCTGGCGGCAGGCGTGTTCAGCGCCCTGCTGGTGCACCGGCAAATCCAGCACCTGGATCTCGTTGGCGTGCTCAAGTCACGGGATTGAACGCGGGCAAAGATCAGAACAGCATCCACAGATTTCACAGATTTCACAGATGATCTCTATCAGCCTCTCGGTCCAGAGTGACCCGTTATGGGAATTGGAAGGTATCTATGGCCCAAGCTTTCCCGAAGTGAATTCCAGACGCGTTCGAGGGTGTCGCTGGGCCGTTTCTCCCTGTTCGCGAAGACCGAGAGCAGGCCGGCCGTGAGCAGTTGAAATCTGTGTCATCTGTGAAATCTGTGGATGAAGTTGCTTTTTTGGACCATTGGCGATGAATCAACGGAGACTGAAGCTTGTGAAGCGGGCGGGCCTGTTGGGGGCGGGAGTCCTCCTGCTGCTCGCCCTGGCATGGGCGTTCGTGCCGGCGGCCATCACCGTTGAGACTGCGCCCGTCGCCCGCAAGCCCTTCGAGCAGACCGTGCTGGAGGACGGCAAGACGCGGGTCAAGACCAAGTACGTGATCTCGACGCCCGTCGCCGGCACGCTCCTGCGGATTGACCTGAAACCCGGCGACGGCGTCACGCGCGGCATGACCGTGGCCACGATCGTGCCCGGTGCCGCGCCCTTGATCGACCCGCGCTCGGAACAGGAGTTGCGTGCACGGCTGGGGTCGGCCCAAGCGGCCCAGGCCCGCGCCGAGACCAGCGTGGGCCGGGCGCGCGCCGCCCAGGACCTGGCGCAGGGCGAGTACTCGCGGGCCCTCCAGCTCGCCAGCTCCGGGACCGCGTCCCAGGCCGATCTGGAGCGCGCGCAGTCGGAACTGCGCGTGCGCCAGAAGGAGTACGAGGCCGCGCGCTTTGACGCGGAGGTCGCCGGGCACGAGGTGGAGGTGGCGCGCACCGCCCTGCTCCAGCTCTCCGACCCGCGGGGCAGCCGCTCGTCCACGCGCCGGGTGAGCGTCAAATCCGACGTGGACGGCCGCGTGCTGCGCGTGACCCAGGAGAGCGAGGCGACGCTGCCCGTGGGCGCGCCGATCCTGGAACTGGCGGACGCCCACGATCTGGAGATCGTCGTGGACGTGCTGAGCACGGACGGCGTGCAAATCGCGCCGGGCACCCGCGTGCGCATCGAGCGCTGGGGCGGGCCGGTCACGCTGGAGGGCCGCGTGCGCCTGGTGGAGCCGGGGGCCTTCACCAAGGTCTCCGCCCTGGGCGTGGAGGAGCAGCGCGTCAACGTGATCGGGGACATCGTCAGCCCCCCGGAGCAATGGCGCACCCTGGGGGACGGCTTCCGCATCGAGGCGGACATCGTCATCTTCTCCACGCCCGACGCGCTGGCCGTGCCGATCAGCGCCCTGTTCCGCGTGGGAGAGCAATGGGCGGTGTACGTCGTAGAGGACGGGCGCGCCCGGCGCCGGCTGCTCACCCTGGGCCGCCGCAACTCCAACGAGGCCAGCGTGGAGAGCGGGCTGCAGCCCGGCCAGTCCGTGATCCTCTATCCCAGCGACCAGCTTTCGGATGGGGGTCGGGTGAAGGTGAAGTAACGGATGATTACCGTCGCGGCTTGCGCACCGCGTCCGCCACGCGGGTTTGGGCGGCGCCGGCCGGGCGGGACACGCGCAGCCGCACGCCGGTGGCGACCAGTCCCACGACAAGGGCGCCGAACAGCAGGGTGCTGGGGTCGACCGTCTCGCCGAGCAGCCAGTGGGAGGCCAACAGCGTGAGGAACAATTGCAGAAGCTGCACTTGGCCCACACGGACGATCCCACCCAGCACCAGACCGTGATACCAGGCAAAGAATGCGAGCAACTGGCTGACGACGGTCACATAGGCTAGGCCGATCCATGCGCTCAGGGGAGCAGCGGTGTTGAGGGGCGGCCGCAGGATCGCCAGGGCGGAGGCGACAAGGGGCAGAGCCAGCACCAGTCCCCAGCAAATCACCCGCCACCCACTCAGGTGCCCGGCCAGCCGCCCGCCCGCGGCATATCCGGTCGCCGCGAGCAACACCGCGCCCAGGAGCAGGAGATCGGCGGCCTGAATCCGGCCTTCGGCCCGCAGCAGCGCGAACAGCACGGCCACGCCCGCCCCGGCGATGGCGATCAACCAGAATCCCAGTACCGGGCGCTCATGGGCCAAGACGGCGCCGCCCACGGCCGTGGCCAGAGGCAGCAGGCCCACGATCACCGCCCCGTGGGAAGCCGGCACGCTGCGCAGGGCCAGGGTGGTCAGTAGGGGGAAACCCAGCACCACGCCGCCCGCGACGAGGAGCAGCAAGGGCAGGTCGCCCCTGCGGGGCAAGGGCTGCCGGGTCGCCAGCAGCAGCATCCCGGCCAGCAGCCCGGCTCCGCCCATGCGCCCCAGGGCCACCCATTGGCCATCCAGGTGCAGCACCGCCATGCGGGTGGCGGGCAACGTGACACTGAAAGAGGCTACCGCCACGATCCCCCAAGCCAGTCCCCGCCATTCGCGCGCGGAGAGCCGGTGCCGCGGCCTGTCGTGGGGAGGGGTCACGACCGGCCCCGCAGCTTGCGCACCGCGTCCGCCACCTGGGCTTGCGAAGCCCCCGCAATGCGCGCATTGGGCCGCGTGCCGGAGAGAAAGGCCACGGCCAGCAAGATCTCGTCGGGCCGGGGCGCGTCCTCGATGCGCAGGGTCATGCTGTCCATGGCGTCGTAGTCCCACGCGTCCTCCAGCCCGCCGAAGATCAGGTCGATGGGGCTGCCGGCGGGGCCGACCTGGGCGGTGCCGGGAATCAACGCGGGGCCGCCCCCTGCGCCCCAGCGCATGGAAAGCCCCAGGCGCACGTGGATCATGCTCGCCCCGTGCTCGAGATCGCCGGCGGTGCCCACGAGCGCCGCCTTGCCGTAGCCGCGCACGGGCTGCCCGGCCAGCAGCGCCAGCGCGCGGGTGGTCAGAAGCTCCCCCACTTCGGCCGAGCGCTCCACCAGGGGCGTGAAGTCGTCCAGCGGAACGCCGCCCGCGTAGGGATTGTGCAGCACCGCGCACGCCGCCGCGCGCAGCGTGGGCGTCGAGAGGGCGCGGCCGCCCTCGGAGCGGATTTCCTGGCACTGCACGACAATCTGGCGAATCTCCATGGCGGTGCCTCCGGGCAAGGGGTACGCCTGCGGGACAGGCTGCGCCCGCACCATCGCATGAGGCTTCCCGGGCGGACAAGCGCGCGCTGGAGGCCGCAGGGAAGGAGTGCTGGTTACCCAATGGCAACGGGCCGGGCAAATTGGGTCGGCACCGCCTTTGACATTCCATCGCGACTTGGTAGGCTATCGCTCCCGCTACAACCGCCGCGTGGGCAGTCGGGGCACGGCGGTGGCGCTGGGCGCTCGTGGGAGGCGCCGGCGGTCCGTTGGGGGTATGGGCGGGTCATCTCGAATGTTTTCTTCAGCGCCGTCGGAGGATCGACCCCGAAATTCGTGGAGTGGCCATCCGGGCGCAGCGCCGTGAGCCTGCTCAGGGCGCCAGCACTACAGGCAGAGCCTGGGAGAAGGAGGGAGTCATGTCGGTGAAAATCTCGGTGGAAGTGAACGGGGTCAAGCA
>JBGPEV010000321.1:0-4611 GCA_041482995.1 bacterium
CGCCATTGCCGTTTTTTCGTCCGTGCCCATCCGTGCAATCCGTGGCCAGCCGTTGCCGCTATCGGTGTCCATCGGTGTTCATCGGTGGTTCCAACCGCCGTTCGCCGTTGTTCCATCTGCGTAATCTGCGGATGCGCCGTTGTTTTTGATACGAATGTAATTGACAATGAGTTTAATAATCATTACAATCGCCATAGTGACTTCTCCAATCCCTTCAAAGAGAATCTGCTATGACGACCGAATTGCAGGTCCGCGCCAATCAACAGAACGCGCAGTTGTCAACCGGCCCCCGGACGGAAGAGGGCAAACGAAAGGTGAGCCTCAACCGGATCACCCATGGGCTGCTGGCCAAGCCGGTGGTGATCCAGGACGAGGACGCCCAAGCGTTCGAGCAGATGCGCGCAGCGCTGCTCGCCACGCTCAAACCCGTGGGCGACCTGGAACTCTTCTTCGCGGACCGGGCGGCCGTGGCGCTATGGCGGCTGCACCGCGTGCTGGCGCTGGAGGGCCGCCTGCTGCTGGCGCGCCAAGCGCTGGAGGAAGGCGAGACCGCCGAGCAAGCCCTGTCGCGCGAGCTGGAACTGGTCAGCAAGGGCTTGCCCGGACTTTCCCGCTACGAGACCCAACTGGAAAATAAGTTCGGCAAGGCCATCGCCACCCTGCGGTCAGAACAAGACATCCGTGCCCTCCGTGAAGCCGAGGCCCGCCAGCCTCTCTATCGGCGGCACACCCTCACGCCCGCCCCCGGCCCCTGGGCGCAGACGCCTCCAACCGTCGGGGAACCCGCCCCGGGAGTCGCTGAATCGGTCCACATAAATAGCGACACTCAATCCGACCCTACCCCCTCGGACCATTCAAACCCAATTGACCTAAGTGACTCGTCCGAAACAGGGAACTAGATCGCTCGGGAAGCTAAACGGGGGCAGGGAAGGTAGTTCGCCTCCTCCCCCCAGGGGGAGGGGGCCGGGGGGAGAGGTTTCCGGGGGTTGGGGGGATGCGGCTGGGGGGGATGTAGGGGCGCATCGCGATGCGCCCAGCGACGGATGCAGGGGCGCGTTGCTGCGGGCCCACCCGCGAAACGTCCAGTTCCGCAACGGTCTCGCGAGTGGGTGGCGCCGTGCCTACCCCGTCATTCCCAGCAGGCCCTGCTCCTCGATGAAGGCCAGCACGGCGTCCAGGCCCTGGCCGGTCTTGAGATTGGTGAAGACGAAGGGGCGGTCGCCGCGCATGCGCTTGGCATCGCGCGCCATCACCTCCAGGGACGCGCCCACGTAGGGGGCGAGGTCGATCTTGTTGATGATGAGCAGGTCGGAGCGGGTGATGCCCGGGCCGCCTTTGCGGGGAATCTTGTCCCCGGCGGCCACGTCGATCACGTAGAGCGTCAGGTCGGACAACTCGGGGCTGAACGTGGCGGCCAGGTTGTCCCCGCCGCTTTCCACGATCACCAGATCGAGGCCGGGGAACTTGGTACAGAGCTGGTCCACCGCCAGCAGGTTGATGGACGCGTCCTCGCGGATGGCGGTGTGGGGGCAGCCGCCCGTCTCCACGCCCACGATGCGCTCCGCCGGCAGGGCCTGGCTGCGCACGAGGAACTCGGCGTCTTCCTTGGTGTAGATGTCGTTGGTGACCACGGCCACGCTGTAGCGGTCGCGGAGGCGCTTGCAGACGGCGTCCACCAGGGCCGTCTTGCCGGAGCCCACGGGGCCGCCGACGCCCATGCGCAGCGGGTGCTGGGGGGCGGACTCGTGCAGGGGTAGGGCGGTCATGAGCGGAACAGGCGTGAGTACTGGGTTTCGTGTCGGGCGCTGGCGATCGCCAGGCCGGGTGCGGCGGCGCCGATCTCGTCGTCGGGCAGCGCCAGGCCCAGAGCGACCGCCGCCGGAATCTGCTCGCCCAGCCGCCCCAACAAGCGTTGCCCCGCCGTCTGGCCCAGCGGAACCAGCTTCACCGCGGCGGACACCTGGTGCTCCACGTAGGTCCACAGCAGACCCGCCGCCGAGGCGAGGGTTGCGATGCGCCAGTGCAGGGACGCCAGCGCCCAGGGCAGCGGCAGGGCGCAGGCGGGGTCGCTGGCCCAGGGCGCGGCCTCGGCGATCCCCAAGTCGGCCAGCAGCCGCGCCAGGGACTGGCCCATGCTGCGGTCCTCGGCCTGCAGTTCGGCGGACTCCCGGCTCGCCGCGAGAACCTCGGCCCAGCGGCGGACTGCCCCGGCGGCGCCCGGCTCCAGCGCCTCGCGCAGGCGCAGCAGCACGGGCACGTCCACCCGCGCCCACACGTCAGCCAGCAGGCCGCCGACCCAGCGCTCCACCGCCGCCTCATCCGTGACCCAGCCCGCGCTCACCGCCCATTCCAGCCCATGGGAATAGGCGTAGGCACCCACCGGCAGCGCCGGGCTGACCAGTTGCAGCAGCCGCAGCAGGGCCGGGGACACCGCCTCCGGCGCCGGGGCGCGGGTTGGGGACTCAGTGCTCATGGCCGTGCCCGGGAGCGGGGTGAGTCGGGCCGTGCTCGCCGTGATCGTGTTCATCGGGGTGCCCGTGCCCGGGGTCGTGGCTATCCTCGTGGCCATGCGGGTGGTCATGGCCCTGCCCGCCGTAGGCGCCCGCTTCGGGCTCGAAGGGCAACTGCTCCGCGGTCACGGTCAGGCCGAGGGAGCGCAGCATGTCGTCCAGCACGTGATCGCGCGGATAGCGCAGTTCGCCGGGCCCCACCTGCAGCGCCACGTGGCGGTTGCCCAGATGGTAGGCCGCGCGGGCCAGCAAGTGCGCGTCCGCCGTGCGCGCGCGGGAGACGGTTTCCGGCGCGGCGCGCACGCGGATCACGGCGCCATCCTCCGCCCGCAACAGGTCGCCCTCCTTCAGCACCCAGCCGCGCGGCAGGAACAGGGCGGCCTCCGCGCCGCTTTCCAGGCGCGTGCGCAGCCGGCTGCGGCGCCGCAACTCGAAGGGCAGCGACAGGCTGTCCACCGCCGTCGCGCCCGCCGGGGCCCGTTCCGTGATGCGCAGCATGGGTGTTCCCGAAAAAACTGCTGAAACACAAAGACCACTAAGATCACAAAGGAATCTTCAGAGCCGATACGAAGCAATACCAAGACGCAATTCAAATTGAGTGCAGTTCTTTGTGAAACTTTGTGGTCTTTGTGTCCTTTGTGTTGAGGCCGTTTGCAGTTTGTAGTTCCTAAAACAAAAAATACCGCTGCGTGAGCGGCAGCGTCTGCGCCGGCTCGCAGGTGAGCAGCGCACCGTCCGCCCGCACCTCGTAGGTTTGCGGATCCACCTCCATGCGCGGCGTGTAGTTGTTGTGGATGAGGTCCTTCTTTTTCACCGTGCGGGTGCCGCGCACGGGGACGACGCGGTTCTGCAGCCGCAGCTTGATGGGCAGGTCCGCCTCCAGCGCGGCCTGGGAGAGGAACGAGACGCAGGTGGCGTTGCGCGCGCCGCCCAGCGCCCCGAACATGTAGCGGTAGTGCACGGGCTGCGGCGTGGGGATGGAGGCGTTGGGATCGCCCATGGGCGCCGCGGCGATCATGCCGCCCTTGACGATCATGGCGGGCTTGGCGCCGAAGAACGCCGGCTTCCAGAGCACGATGTCCGCCAGCTTGCCCCGCTCCAGGGAGCCCACCTCGTGGGCGATGCCGTGGGTGAGGGCCGGGTTGATCGTGTACTTGGCGAGGTAGCGCTTGGCCCGGAAGTTGTCGTTGCGTGCCGTGTCCTCCTTCAGGGCGCCGCGCTGCACCTTCATCTTGTGGGCCGTCTGCCACGTGCGCGTGATCACCTCGCCCACCCGGCCCATGGCCTGGGAGTCCGAGGAGATCATGCTGAACGCGCCCAGGTCGTGCAGGATGTCTTCCGCCGCGATGGTCTCGCGCCGGATGCGCGACTCCGCGAAGGCCACGTCCTCCTGGATGCCCGGATCCAGGTGATGGCAAACCATCAGCATATCCAGGTGCTCGTCGATCGTGTTGATCGTGTAGGGCCGGGTGGGATTGGTGGACGACGGCAGCACGTTGGCCTGCCCGCAGGCCTTGATGATGTCCGGGGCGTGCCCGCCCCCGGCGCCTTCCGTGTGGTAGGCGTGAATCGTGCGGCCCTTGAACGCCGCAAAGGTATCTTCCACAAATCCGGACTCATTGAGCGTATCCGTGTGGATGGCAACCTGGATATCGAAGCGCTCCGCCACCGCCAGGCAATTGTCGATCGCGGCCGGTGTGGTGCCCCAGTCCTCGTGCAGCTTCAGGCCCATGGCCCCGGCGCGGATCTGTTCGTCCAAGGGCTCGGGCAGACTGGCATTGCCCTTGCCCAAGAAGCCCAGGTTCATCGGCAGACCCTCGGCCGCCTGGAGCATGCGGTGCAAGTGCCAGGGGCCGGGCGTGCAGGTGGTGGCGTTGGTGCCCGCCGCGGGACCGGTTCCGCCGCCCAGCATGGTGGTGACGCCGGACATCAGCGCGTCCTCGATCTGCTGCGGACAGATGAAGTGGATGTGGGAGTCGATGCCCCCGGCGGTGGCGATCAATCCCTCGCCCGCGATCACCTCCGTGCCCGCGCCCAGCACGATGTCCACGCCCGGCTGCACGTCCGGATTGCCCGCCTTGCCGATGGCATGGATGCGTCC
>JBGPEV010000322.1:0-4603 GCA_041482995.1 bacterium
AACTTGGCGGCGGCCCGCGCTGCGACCAGCGGGTCCAGACGGTCGTCGACTTCGTACCCCACCGTCATGAAGATTTTGCCGGTGCCGCGCGTGAATTGCCAAATGCCCGCGGCGCCCGCGCGCGACCGGGTGGCGTTGTTGTAGGACGATTCCACGTGCGGGAGATTGACCAGATCTTCCGGGACATCGTACTCGCCGAGGATCTTTCGAATCTCTCCATCGAACGAGCCTGCGCGCACGACGCCGGCTTCGAAGCGGTCGGAGAGCCCCCGTTGAAACCGCAGCCGGCGGCTGAACTCCCGGATGTCGTCGGGCGACGCATTCGCCGGCAACTGCGGCCTCAGCCGGCGCGCCTGTTCGTCGGGCTCCGTCCCCCGCTCGGTGGCGTCGGCGAGATCCCGCAGATACGCCGATACCTCAGTCAGGCGGTGCTTGACGAACTGGCGCTGCTCCTTGGGCTTCAGGCCCGAAAGGTCCAGTTCCTCGTAAACCGGATTGCTGATGCGCCCGTCGTGGAGCAACCCATGATCGGTGGGCAGCTTGGTGAACACCCGCACCCAAAAGTCCTTCTGCTGTTCGACGATGGGACTGCTGGGGAAAGGTTCCCCCGGCGTGGATTGCACCGGTACCCCGTGCCGGGGTAGCGGAGCGCCGGCCACGGGGGGAACGTGCGGGGTACTGGGTTCTTCGACCGTTTCTTGCTGCTCGACATCATCCTGAATCGCCGTGTCCCCGGCGTCCTCATCGGCAGGAGGCTCCACGTCGCTGAATTCCATCGGATCCAGGGCGCCTGCCTGGCTTCCAGTTGACGGGGTGGCGGGGTCGATCGCGTGCGTAGCCGCGGGAGGCGCCTGCGCGGGAAGCGGCGCCCCGGCTGACGGGCCCGGCAACTTGGGCGCGATCTCAGGTTGCGCGGACGGCGCGGCCCGGTCCTGCGCCAGCGCCGGCGTGGCGACCAACAGGCTCGCGGCCAGCAGGCAGATCAGCCAATTCGTTGCCCTCATGCACCCCTTCCATGCAAAATCACTTCCCCGTTCCTGTACTCCGCGCCCAAAACGGCGGGAAACGTCACTCGCGGAACTGTTTCATGGCCGGTCGCCGGGGAGCAAGGAGAATAGCGGGTTGGAGAACGCGCCTTACCGCTTGGCGGCGGCCGTGCGGGCCTGCTGCAGCAGCGAATTCACCAGGCCCAGGTTCAGAGCCACGGGGCGTTCTGTGTGGCTGGAGACGGCGAGGGCCTCGTCGTTCCGCGCCGGATAGATGGCGAGGACGGCGGGACGTTCTCCGCTCTTGAACAGCGTCGCCGAAAGGGTGGCGGTGGCCTTGTCCGGTTCGGCGGCATCGGGAAGATAACGGATCGCCTTGATCCGCATCAGTCCATTGACGATCTCCTGCAACGCGGGATTCCCTTCTTCATCCTGAGCCGAAGATCCCCAGGCATTCGGATCCGTCGGGGGAACTTTCAGCCGATGCAGCGACAGGTGTGCGTTACCCCTCTGCACTTCGATCCGCTGCGCTTCGGGAACGGGAAAGGGAAACAACTCGCGATCCATCAAACGGCGGGGGTTGCTCAACGTGCGCAACGCAGCGTTGCGGATCAGGTACACCCGGTTGTCCTGAGAGGAGAGCCCGTAACGCGCCAAATTGCCGGCGGATACCGCGCCCAGGTCAAGACGGAGCGGAGATTTGCCCGCGCGCCGTTCCAGCGCCAGGTAGGCCGTTCCCTCCCCGGTCAGGCCGAATTCCTGCAGGTTCAAGTCCTTGGCCGGACCCAAGTTGCGCACCGCCTGGAGATTCGCCATGTCCTCCACGAAGCGTTGGGCCTGGGCTCCACCCTGGAATGCTTCCTTCGAAGGTTCGTCCGGTTTCTGCGGCGGCTCGCCGCGGCCGCGCGGGCGCCGGGACGGTGTTGCGGGCAGCCCTTCCCCCTGCACCCACAGGTAGGTGCCCGGGCCGTCCTTGCGGGGTTCGACGGTGATGGCAATGCGGGATTCTCCGGAGCGGTATTCAAGCCGCTGCACCTGGTCGGCGGGCACCTGCCAGACCGGTTCCAGGCGCTCTTCTCCCGCGCTCCTTGGGAGCTGACTCGCCCCATATGCCCACGCCAGACTCGCCAGCAGGAGCGCCAGGAGCATCCAGGTGGAGCGATTCATGCGCCACTCCCGGCCAGTTGGCGGCGGCGGTTGACCACCACCGTGCCCAGCAGCAGCACGAGCACCGGCACCCCAACCACGGGCAGATAGAACCACAGCCATTCATCGCCCTTGGCATGCTGAATGCGCAGATCCTCTTCCGAGGTGGGCAGTCCCGCGGGGGCTTCATCGCCGGCCAGCCACGCCACGGAATCCGCCAGCACCGTGCTATTGGCGCGATTCTGCATCAGGAGGTCCGACGCCACGTCGGCATCCGCGAAGACGAGCAGTTGTGGCGCGGGGGCGCGCTTTGGCTCCTTGGACTTTCCGGCGGACTGCGCGGTTTGGGCGGGTCCCACTCCCATTGCGAGCGCCAAAGCGTCCCGGGTTTCCAACGGGGCGTCAAAGCGGAAATTCCCGTTGCGGTCGCCCCAGGTGCCGGGCATGGCCTTGACCACTTCGCGAATCTGCAGGTTCGGCGGTTCCTGGCCCTTGCGCAGCGCTCCGGACGTCAGCAGCAGCAGGGGAAACTGGTCCGGCGCCCGCCGCACGGAATTGGCGGCGGGATGCGGTCCATAGGCAGTCGTCACCAGCAGGGCGTAGTCCGCGACGGTGAACGTACGCCGCGCGAAAATGCGGTCGTTGGCCTGAATGACGTTCTCGAACTTGATCCCATACGCTTCCAATACCTCCAAGAGCGGGTCCGCGCCCTGCTTGGGCGTGCGCTGGCCCGGTTGGGGCTCGAGCAATGCCAGCAACCGGCCCCCGCGCTCCAGATAGCGGCGGATGGCCTGGCCTTCCGCTTTCGTGAAGGGATCGGCCGCTCCGGCAATGATCACCAGGGAAGCGTCGTCCGGCACGGCGGTACCGAGGCCCTGCGCCAGCCCGAGCGATTTGATCTGATATCCCTTGCCGCGCAGCAGACCCTCGAGGCCGCTCACGCCCGTTTCCGATTGGGCTTCGTCCCGCACGCGCTCGTTGCGCTCGCCATGGCCCAGCGTGAAATAGACGATGCGGCGTTCCCGGGAAAGCTCCAGAACCGCGGCAAGAATGTCGCCATCGAATTTGCGAAGTTGGGCGCGCGCCCGCTCGATGGACAGGCCCAGTTGGATCGGCTTGAGCTGTTCATCGCGCTTGAAGATCACGGCGCCGTTCCCGCGCGCCTTGAAGTCCCGCGCCTGCTGTGGCTTGAGGTCCGCGTCGAATTCCAGAACCGTGAGTTTGCCCGGGCCGGACCGGATGAGCTTCCGGAAGTAGTCGCCGGCAAGCTGCCCGACCGGATCGTCCTCCGGGAAGACCAGCGCCACGGCGATGGGATTCTCCAACGCGGCCACCGCGTCCCGCGTGGCTTGGCTGGGATCGCTGGTCTTGAAGTACGCAACATCCCATTGCCACGGCATGCGATTGATCGAGAAATTGACGGCAATCACCACGGCGGCCAGCAGGCCGAGGTTGAGACCGGCCACGGCCGCGCGCCGCACCCGCCCGGAATCCGTGGCGGCGGTGCCCTGGCCCCAGAGCGAGAGTTCCACGAACAGCAGCCAAACGGCGCCGACGGTCAATGCCAACGCCGAACCAAAGGTCAGCGCCTGCGACACGGTCTGCCACGCGGAAAACTTGGCGGGGAGGAGCGTGGCGCCATAGGCAACCCCCGCGAGCGCGCAGAGCGCCAGCGGCAGCGAGGCGATCCGCCAGGCGCCGGCCTGGCTCGGGGAATGACGCCGGGTGCGCCACCAGAGGGCGAGGGTCCACAGCAGGGCGGCCAAGAGCGCCACCGCCCCCGCGGCGGAAATGAACCCGTGCGCCGGCGTCGCCGACAAGACCCGCTCCCCGAGGTAGGCGAGAATCCCGGCCACCACGGCCAGCGCTGGGCGGAGGATGCGACGCGGGATCATCATTCCCGCCATCCCCACGATTCCAGGGAGCGAACCGCGGCCTCAACGAAGAGCAGCGTGAGTCCGGCATAAAACGCCACGTCGCGCGCATGGACGACGCCACGGGAAAAGGGGCCAAAATGCAGGTTGTGAAGCGCGAGGTAGGCAAACAACCCCTTGAGCGGCTCGGTGGTCACCTGTCCCAGGAGCCACGCCACCAGCAGCAGCGTGACCATCAACCCACCGATGGCCCCGGCCATGATCTGCGATCCGCTCCAGACGGAGGCCAACAAGGTAATGGCGATACAGGCCGACCCGAGCAGAAGCAGCCCGAGATATCCCGAGGCGATTTGCAGAATGGATACCTTGCCATGGACGAAGATCAACGCCGGCATGTAGATCGAGACAACCAGGGTGAGAGAAAAGAAGGCCAGGGCGGAAAGATACTTGCCCCAGATGATCTGGCGCTCGGTGATGGGCGCGGTGCGCAACAGGACCAGGGTCTCCAATTGCCGCTCCTCCGCCACCAGCCGGATCGAGAGCAGCACCGCGGTGATCATCGCCATGCCGCTGGCGAAATAGAAGAAGTGTTCCAGC
>JBGPEV010000323.1:0-4595 GCA_041482995.1 bacterium
CCCGTAAACGGAGAGGGACACTGCCCGATACGTGCGCGTGGCCGTTGTCTCCCTCCGTTTACGGGGGGAGACAGACCCGCCATGAGGCGGGTCAGAGGGGGGTGCGGCGCAGTGCCGACTCCCAAACTGAGCTAAGGGCATAGGCATTAAACGCGGATCGTTGGAAAAAGGCGAGCACGAGCGCATGGAGTACGGGCGCATCGCGGCGCCTGCCCTTGAGCCCTTCGCTGCGCGCGAGGGTAAACTTCGCGAAGGGCACCCAGCAGGTGGCGCGGTAAGTTGTCAGATCAGCGTCCGTCACCGTTGATCTGCGGCAAGATTCTGTTGAAGTTGAAGATCGGCCGAAAACGCGGATCGTGGGAAAGAGGAATTGCCGATCCGTGTCATCCGTGAAATCCGTGGCTGCTGTTTTCTGTGTCCCCGGTCACTTTGCGTAACCACTACCCGATGCTAGACTGGTTGTTTAGAGAATGGGAGCTGAGGAGCGGGGGCATTTCTGACCGACGGAGCGGAGCATGACGGAAATTCTGATGTACACGAAGACGGTCTGTCCCTATTGCGACCGGGCGAAGGCGCTGCTGAAGGACAAGGGGGTGACCTGGCAGGAGATCAACCTGGATGAGCACCCCGGGCAGCGCGACGAGATGATCCGCCGGTCGAACGGGCGCCGCACCGTCCCGCAGATCTTCGTCAACGGCCGCGGCCTGGGCGGCAGTGACGACATCCACGCGCTGGACAGCAAGGGCGAGTTGGACGGTATCCTGGGCGTGAAGAACGGCAAGGCCCCGGCGCACGCGCACCACAAGGTGGTGATCCTCGGCTCCGGCCCCGCGGGCCTCACGGCGGCGGTGTACGCGGCGCGCGCCAACCTCAAGCCGCTGGTGGTGGCGGGCAACGAGCCGGGCGGCCAACTCACCATCACGACCGAGGTGGAGAACTACCCGGGCTACCCCGAGGGCGTCCAGGGTCCGGAGATGATGGAGCAGTTCCGCAAGCAGGCCGAGCGCTTCGGCACCCAGTTCAAGACCGGCAACGTGGACAAAGTCGACTTGTCCGTCCGCCCCTTCCGGCTGCACCTGGAATCGGGCGAGGAAATCGCGACGGAAGCGCTGATCGTCTCCACGGGCGCCTCGGCCAAGTGGCTGGGTCTGCCGAGCGAGATGCAGTTGCGCAACCGGGGTGTCTCCGCCTGCGCCACGTGCGACGGCTTCTTCTTCCGTGGCAAGCCCTTGGCTGTGGCGGGCGGCGGCGATACGGCCATGGAGGAGGCGCTCTACCTCACCAACTTCGCCACTCGGGTCACCGTGGTGCACCGCCGTGACGCGTTGCGCGCCAGCAAGGTGATGCAGGATCGGGCGATCAAGAATCCCAAGATCGCCTTCGAGTGGAACTCGGAGATCAAGGAGGTGCTGGGCGATCAGAAAGCCGGCGTCACCGGCCTGCGCCTGCGCAACAGCAAGACGGGCCAGGAGAAGACGCTGGCGGTGGCGGGCTTATTCGTGGCCATCGGCCATCAGCCCAACACGGGCCTGTTCAAGGGCCAGTTGGACATGGACGAGAACGGCTACTTGAAGGTGGAGCCGGGCAGCACGTCCACCAACATCCCGGGTGTGTTCGCCGCCGGCGACGCGGCGGACCACGTCTACCGCCAGGCGGTCACCGCGGCCGGCACCGGCTGCATGGCCGCCATCGACGCCGAGCGCTGGCTCGCGGCCCAGGAGTAGCCGCGAACTCAGTGGCTCTCCTCTCCCTCCCGCGCTTGCGAGGGAGGCGGAGGGGCCGGGGGAGAGGGAGGGAGTCACGCCGGCACCCGCACCCCAAAGCGCCGCGCCGGCGCCCGCAATCGGGCAGGTCGGATTTCCGGAGGATCTTTCCATGCACGCCGTGATCTTCGAGGTGCAATTCGCCGAAGGGCGCAAGCAGGAGTACCTGGACATCGCCGCCTCCCTCCGGCCTCTGCTCGAGACCATCGACGGATTCATCTCCATCGAACGGTTCGAAAGCCTCTCCGAACCGGGCAAGATCCTCTCCCTCTCCTTCTGGCGGGATGAGCAGGCGATCCAGCGGTGGCGTCAACTGGAAGCGCACCGGACGGCCCAGGCCAGGGGCCGCGGGGGCGTGTTCAAGGACTACCGCCTGCGGGTGGCCGCCGTGATGCGGGACTATGGCATGTTCGAGCGCGAGCAGGTTCCGGCGGATAGCCGGCGGGTGCACGACCGCGCGCCGTCGGCCGATTGAGCGGGGGCGGCAGCGTAGAGCGTCTAACAATACCCCTGAAACACAAAGACCACGAAGACCACGAAGACCACAAAGAGAATTTTGCACCTCATGGCAGCAGTTGTGAGAAAGGCGATTTCGGGCACCAGAATCCTCTATTGGCGCGATTCGCCCAACGAGTCGGCGTGAAAAAAATCGCAGTTCTTTGTATCCTTCGTGTTCCGGAGCCTGCCCTCGAGCGCAGCGAAGGGTGGTCTTTGTGTTGAGGCAGTTCGCAGTTTTGTCAGGCGCCGGCTTAGTGGGTCACCCGCAGGGTCGTGAGCAGCGTGGAGATGTGCTCGGCTTGGTTCACGGCCTCCTGCAGCAGCGCCTCATAGCGCTTCTGCACGGTCCCCAGGGCGCCGGATTCGGTCTCCAGGGGGCTCTGTGCGGCAACCAGCAGGGCCGAGACGCTTTGGAAGTTCTCGAACTGCTCGGTCACGTGGCCCAGCAGGTCGATCTCCATCACTTGCTCCAGCAACGTCTCAGTGTTGTCCGGTTCCCGCTCCAGGGACACCCCGGCCAGGTCAATGAAGTGCCGGGCGTTGCGCAGGCTCCGGTCGAAGTCCGCCACGATGCGCTGCTGGGCGGTGAGGAAGCCGTCCAGGCGGTCCGTGATGGCGGGGCTGGGGGGGCGTCGTCTGGCCATGGCATGGCGGGGGATGGAGAGCGAAGGCGCGCCGGCGCCGGGAGGTTTTACCATAACGCTATTGAATGCGTGTTTCAAAACGCGCCCGGGGATCCCGGGTGCGCACCCCGCGGAGGCGCGGGTTGTGCAGCCCTTCCGCCCGGGTTAGGATCGCGCGCGATTGAACGACGGAAACCCCGGTGCAGCGCGGCTTGCGCGCGCAGCGGGGCAGGCACGGCACCGATTCCTTGACCGAGGGAGGGCGAGGTCCATGGCGCTCAAGCTGGGAATTCACTGCGGTCCCCAGGACATCAGCATGGCCGACTTGCGCAAGCTGTGGAGCATGGGCGATCAGGCGGGGTTCCACTGGATCTCCGTTTGGGACCACTTCTATGCCAACCCGCTCGCGGAGCGCACCAACTCCTGCTTTGAGGGCGTGGCGGCCATGACCGCGCTGGCGGCGACCACCCAGAAGGTGCGGGTGGGCTGCCTGATGTTCTGCATCCTCTTCCGCAACCCGGGGCTGCTCGCCAAGTCCGCCATCACCATCGATCACCTCAGCAATGGGCGCGTGGAATTGGGCGTGGGCGGCGGGTGGTTCGAGGAGGAGTTCAAGGAATTCGGCTACGGCTGGCCGCCCATCAAGGAGCGGTTGGACGCCTTGGAGGAGGGCCTGCAGGTGCTGCAACTGCTGCTGCACGAGGGCCAGGCCACCTTCCGCGGCAAGCACTTTCAACTCGAGGGAGCGGTTTCGGGTCCTCGGCCGGTGCAGCCCCACCTGCGCCTCTGGGTGGGGGGCCGGGGCGAAAAGCGCACGCCCCGCATTGCCGCCCAATATGCCGATGGCTTCAACCTCCCTTACGTTTCGCCGCAGGCCTTCCGCGAACAGAACCGGAAGGTCGATGACTACTGTGCCGGTTTCAACCGCGATCCCAAGTCGATCGAGCGCACGGTGAACCTGCACTTTTGCATGGGGTCCACCCCGGCGGGCGAGCAGGAGGCCCAGGCCCAGATCGCGCGTCTGAACCCGGCCACCCACGGCGGCGTGTTGCAGGGCACCGCCCAGCAGGTGATCGACCGCATCGGCGAATATGACAAGGTGGGCGCCCAGGGAGTGAATATCGCCTTCCGTCCCCCCGTGGACTGGGATGCCTTCGAGACCTTCATCGCCAAGGTGCTCCCCGTCTTTCACAAGCGCTAATCCGCGGCCGGCGCCGCTTCGCGCACGGTGGGAAGCGGCGGCCCGGCTTCTGGCGGGGGTGGGGCGGCGGCGCAATCGGATGGGCGCGAGCCTTCGCCGGGCAGGCGGGGGCCCGGCGCTTCCTCACTGGCCCCGGGCACGCAGATCCGCTTCCAAGGCCCGGCGCATCACCGCTTCCGGCGGTTCACGCCCGGTCCAATAGCGGAACGCCGCCACGCCCTGATAGAGCAGCATGCCCACGCCATTGGTGCAGGCCAGCCCCAACGCGCGGGCCTGGGCCAGCAGCGGCGTTTCCAGCGGGTGGTACACGATGTCGATCACGGCCTCGCCCACGCCCATGGCGGCGAGATCGACGGGGCGCTGCCCATCGCCCATGCCGACCGTGGTCGTATTGACCAGCAGGTGCGGGGCATGGCCCCCGGCGGCGGAGAGATCCAGGGCGGTCACCCGGGCGGCGGGAAAGCGGGCGAGGCATTCCGCCGCCAGAGTCCGCGCCCGTACCGCCGTGCG
>JBGPEV010000324.1:0-4581 GCA_041482995.1 bacterium
CGATACGCCTGCTCGGCCAGCCCTTCCGCTTCCTTGGCGTCCGCCAACGCCGCTCCGGCCTCGCGCATCAGGATGGGGACGGCCGCGGTGCGGAATGCCTGCGGATCGCCGAAGTGGGCCTGCACGGGGGCCAACAGCGCGCGCAGGGCGCGCTGGACGACCGGTTTGGGCTTGTTGGCCAAAATCGCTTCCATGACCCTCCTCCTCCGGGAAACGGGGTGCTCTCCGCACCACCCAGGGTAGCCGGTCGGCCGGCCCGGTTCAACGCCGCACGCGCCGCGCTCCGCTCAGGTGGGACGAATCCGGATTCCCAGTTCCCGCAACTGGGCGTCGTCGACCCGCGCGGGGGCATCCATCATCAGGTCCGCCGCCCGCTGCGTCTTGGGAAAGGCGATCACGTCGCGGATGGATTGCGTGCCCACCAGGAACATGATCATCCGGTCGAAGCCCAACGCGATCCCGCCGTGCGGCGGGGCGCCGAAGCCGAGCGCCTCCAGCAAGAAGCCGAATTTCTCCGTATATTGCTCCGGCGCCATGCCGAGCAAATCGAACACGCGGCGCTGCACGTCCGTGCGGTGGCTGCGGATGCTGCCGCCCCCCAGCTCCACGCCGTTCAGCACGATGTCGTAGGCGCGGGCGCGGATCTTCAGCGGCGCGCTCGCGGCATAAGCCTCCAGGTCTTCCAGCACGGGGGACGTGAACGGGTGGTGCATGGCCGCCAACTGCTTGGTTTCCGCGTTCCACTCGAACATGGGGAACTCGGTGACCCAGGTGAAGCGGAACTCCCGGTCGTTCACGAGTCCCCGGCGCCTGGCGATTTCCTTGCGAAGGTTCCCGAGGGCGTCGTGCACCACCTTGAACGAATCCGCGCAGAACACGGCGAGATCGCCCGGTTGCAGCCCGAGCCGCTGGGCGATGGCCGCTTGCTCGCCGGCGCCGAAGAACTTGGCGATGGGCGATTGCCACGCTTGCGCCTGCACCTTCACCCAGGCCATCCCCTTGGCGCCGTAAATCTTGACGACCTCCGTGAGCTCGTCCAGTTCCTTGCGCGAAAACTCGCCCCCGCCCGGCACCCGGATCGCCTTCACGATGCCGCCCGCCTGCACCGCGTCCGCGAACACCTTGAATTCGCTCGCCGCCACCAGATCGGTCAAGTTCACGAGCTTCAGGCCGAAGCGCAGGTCCGGCGCATCGCTGCCGTACTCATCCAGGGCCTGGGCATAGGTCATGCGGGGGATGGGCAGGGGGACGTCGACCCCGATGGTGTCCTTGAACAGCTTGGCCATCAGCCCGTCGATGAGCGGGTAGATCTCCTCGGGCTCGGTGAAAGCCAACTCCAAGTCGATCTGCGTGAACTCGGGCTGCCGGTTGCCCCGCAGGTCCTCGTCGCGGAAGCACTTGACGATCTGGAAGTAGCGATCCGTCCCGCCGATCACCAGCAATTGCTTGTAGAGCTGCGGCGACTGGGGCAGCGCGTAGAACGTGCCGGGATTGACGCGCGAGGGCACCAGGTAGTCCCGCGCGCCCTCGGGCGTCGTTTTGGTGAGCACCGGGGTCTCGACCTCGACAAAGTCCCGCTCCCAGAAGTAGTTGCGCACGATGCGCGCCGCACGGGAGCGCAGGCGCAAGTTGTCCTGCATCACGGGCCGGCGCAGGTCGAGGTAGCGGTACTTCAGGCGCAACCGTTCCTCCACCTCTTCCTGCAGGTCGAACGGCGGAGGCTTGGAGGGATTGAGGATCTCCAACTCCTGCACGAGCACCTCCACATCCCCCGTCGCGAGCTTGGGATTGACGTTGCCCGCTTCGCGGTGGTCGACCTTGCCGCGCACGGCGATGACGAACTCGCTCCGCAGCGCATCGGCCCGGCGGTGGGCTTCCGCATTGACCTCGGGCTTGAACACGACCTGGACAATTCCCGTATGGTCGCGCAGGTCGGCGAAGATCACCCCGCCATGGTCGCGCCGCGTGGCGACCCAGCCCATCAGCAGCACGCTCTTCCCGACATCGGCCACCCGCAACACCCCGCACCGATGCGTGCGCAAGCCCATGCTCATTGCAGTTCCCGTCCTTCCTCTGCCCGGTTCCGGCGTGAATGCCGATGCCATCCGTTCAAACTCGTCAGCATACGGTAGGGTGGGCGGACCTTTCAAGCCCAAAGGCGGACGGGTGCAGGCCGTTCGCAACGTCGATTCACTCCCTCAAAGGCAAGAGGGTAGTGGCAGGCGTCCCTGCCTGCCGCCTCGCGCTGGCCGGGCCAGGAGGCGCGCGGCCTCCCACTTCTTCTGAAGTCTTATCGAGAATGCGGTTGCCCTGCGGACGGGTGCAGGCCGTTCGCAACGTCGATTCACTCCCTCAAAGGCAAGAGGGTAGTGGCAGGCGTCCCTGCCTGCCGCCTCGCGCTGGCCGGGCCAGGAGGCCCGCGGCCTCCCACTTCTTCTGAAGTCTTATCGAGAATGCGGTTGCCCTGCGGACGGGTGCAGGGCGCCCGCAACGTCGATCCAGTCCCTCGAAGGCGAGTGGGTAGTGGCAGGCGTCCCTGCCTGCCGCCTCGCGCCGGGCGGGCCAGGAGGCGCGCGGCCACCCTCCGAGCTTTGTGGGTGGACTCCTGTTTGAGCAAGCTGAGGGCGACGGCGCCGTTCACGCCCGCAGGCGGTAGCGTTGCACCTTGCCGGAGGCGGTGCGGGGCAGGTCGGGCAGCCAGCGCACGTGGGCGGGAGCCACCGGCGGCGGCAACCAGCGGGCGACCTCGGCCCGGATCGCCGTGGCCAGCGCGGGCAGGTCCGCACTGGGGGTGGGGACGGCGCAAACGGTGACGCTCAGGGCGTCCGGTGCGCCGGTGGCGACGATGCAGGCGTCGGCCACGCCGGGCAGCCCCTGCAGCCGCTCTTCGATGTCGGCGGGATTGAGGGTCCCCGCACCGGCCGCGATGCGATCCTCCTGCCGCCCCCCATGGTGCCAATCGCCTTGGGCGTCCACCGTGAACACGTCGCCGGTGACGAACCAGCCTTCCCGCAGCGCGGCGGCCGAGCGCTCGGGCTGATTCCAATAGGTGGAGAAGGTGGAGTCCATGCGCACGGCGAGAATGCCGGGCTGACCGGGCGTGGTGACCGCATGGCCGGCGGCATCCAGCAGCCGCGCCTGCACCCCGGGAGCGGGACGGCCGGAGGAGCCCGGCGCCGTCGCGCCGGGGCGGTGCGTGAGGATCATGAAGAGGGTCTCCGAAGTGCCCATGCCTTCCACGATGGGCGACCCGGCCGTCTCCCGCCAGCGCTCGTAGACCGGCGCCGGCAGGCGTTCCCCGGCGGAAACCCAGGTCTGGACGCCGCGGAAGGCCCGGTGGCCGGCCGCGCCGGAGCGCAACAGGGCGCGATAGAACGCGGGAACGCTGAACACGACGTGGGGCCGGTGCCCCTCGATCAACGCCTCCACGGCCACCGGCGTCGGCCAGACATCGAGCAGGATCGTGGTGGCCCCCAACCGCAGGGCGCCGAACAGGCACGTGCCCAGGGCGTAGGCGAAGAACAGCTTGGACGTGGCATAGAGCCGCATGCCGGGGCGCACGCCCAGGATGTCGCGCAGGTAGGCGTCCCCCAGCAGGACGTCCCGCTGGCGGTGCACGCAGGCCTTCATCTCCCCCGTGGCGCCGGAGGTGTAAATCCAGAACGCCATGGCATCCTCCGGCAGCCGCACCGGCGTAAACTCAGGCATCGCCTTTGCCACCAGGGGTTCCCACGCCGGCAACCCCGGCACGGCGCCCCGCACCGTGTAGGCCGGGCAGTTGGCGCCGGACGCGCGGAGGCGCCGCCAGAGCGGCGAAAGATCCGCTTCCAGCAGCACCAGCGCGCAGGCGCTGTCCCGCAGCACGTGGGCCACCTCCGCGTCGCTGGAGCGCAGATTGACCGTCACGGCCACGGCGCCCGCCGCCAGGATGCCCAGGTAGGCGGCCACCAGCGCGGGCGAATCGCGGAGGAGCAGCACCACCCGCTCCCCAGGGCGGATGCCCAGCCCCGCGAGAACCTGGGCGGCGCGGAACGCCTCGTGCCGCAGCTCCCCGTAGGTGAGCGTGCGGCCGGGCGCGATCAAGGCGGGTGCGCCGGCCAGCCCTTGCTCCAGGGCGGGCTGCAGCAGGGCCTCGGCGGCGTTCACAAACAGGACGGATGTCATGTCGGGAACAAGGGTTCGAGGATATCGTTATAGGCGATTCCGGGCAATTGCCGGTGGGCGGAGGCGCGGTTCCGCCGGAAGCCGGCCCGCGGCCCGCCTGCGCCGGGGGCGACGCTCCGACCGCCCGCCGCCGGATTGGCGGGCCCATGCGGCTGATTTATCGACTTTTTCGCACCCGCCGCGTTCAAGGCAAGAGGAGCCGATTGACGGCGCACCGCCCGGCACAGGCAACTCACACCGGGCAGCAGACGAATGGAAGCGTCCACAACCGGCGAAGCGTTCCCTGCGTTCCACCCAGGCGAACCTCCCGTCCTGAAGCGCATTCTCAACAGTCTTGTAAGGGAAACACCTGCTGCCATGAGTGCCGATTATCCGAGTTTCGACAGGCCCAAGGTGCTCGTCGTCGAAGACAATGCC
>JBGPEV010000325.1:0-4565 GCA_041482995.1 bacterium
CAGCGTGCGCTTGATGCCGCCCTCGTTCTCCTTGCCGATGCGGTCCAGCGTGCCGGTGAAGCTGGTGATATTGGCCAGAATCAGGTCGATTTGCTGGTTGGTTGCATCCGTGATGCGGCTCAGATCGCTGGTGGTCTTGGCGATCTGATTCATGATGTTGTCCAGCCGCTGCTGGCCGGGCTCCCCGCCCAGCACGGCGTTCAAGGAGGCCGTCACGGACTTCACGTCCTTCAGGATGTCGCTCAGGGTCTGCACCAGGCTGTCCAGGTCGCTGCCCGTCAGCGTGATGAGGATCGTATCCCCCCCCACCAGTTCCGGGCTGGTGGCCGATCCGAGCGTGAGCTCGATGTATTTGTCCCCCAGGATGCCCAGCGAGCGGATCGCGGCCTTGCCGTCGGCATGCACGGTGAAGCGCTTGAAGATCGCCAGCTTCACCTTGGCGCGGTTCCCTTCCAGGTCGATGGCGGCGATCTGGCCGACCTTCACCCCGGCCACCTGCACGGGCGAACCCGCCAGCAAGCCGGCGACGTTGTCGAAGTAGACGTAGAGCGTGGTGGTATCCCCCTGGCCCGGCTTCCAGCCGGTCACCACCACGGAGGCATAGACGATGATCGAGATCCCCGCCAGGATCAGCAGTCCCACCCGCAGTTCCGTGCTGAGGTTCTTCATGCCGTTCAGGGATCTGGTGCGGGTTGGGTGTTGGTCGTCCAGGGCGCATGGGCTCCGGACACCGCGGGCCGTGCCGGGGGTTTCTCCCACCCCCAGCAGTGCAACTTGCGTGCAGCCGCCGCGGGGTCCGGCCGTCTAGAGCGTGGTTTGCCAGAATACCGTGATCAGATAGTCGCTGAACAGGATGGAAACGGCGGAAATCACGACGGCCTCGGTCGTGGCCCGGCCCACGCCCTCGGCGCCGCCGGAGGTGTTGTAGCCCTTGAAGCAGCCCACCTGGGTCAAGATCACGCCGAACACCATCGCCTTCACGTTGCCCTGCATGATATCGCCGAACTTGGTGAAGTCCCACACCTTGGCCATGAAGATGCCCGAATCCACGCCCAGCAGCCACACGCCCACCAAGTAGCCCCCGGCCACGGCCATCACGTCGTTGATGGCCGTGAGCAGGGGCTGCATGAGCAACCCGGCCAGGATGCGCGGCGAGAACAGGTACTGGATCGGATTCACCCCCAGGGCGAACAAGGCGTCGATCTGCTCGGTCACCTTCATCGTGCCCAGTTCGGCCGCGATGGCCGATCCGGCGCGCGCGTTCACCATCAGGGAGGAGAGCACGGGGCCCAGTTCGCGGATCATGGCGACCGCCACGACGCCCCCCACGATCGTCTCCGAGCTGAAGTCCTTCAGCGTGCGGTAGAGCTGGAAGGTCATCACCATCCCCGTGAACGTGCCCGTGAGCAGCACCACGCCCAGGGACTTATTGCCGATGAACTCCATCTGCTTGAGCAGGAGTTGCCAGCGGAACGGACGGCGAAACGCCTGCTGCACGGCCTCGCCGAACTGCAGTCCGCACAAGCCCAGGCCATGCAGGTAGCCGATGGCGGCGCGGCCCAGTGTCTCCACCGGTCCCCCCAGCACTCCCAGCAGTCCGTTCATCGGAGCCTCCTCGGCGGATGGTGACCCGGGCCGCGCCGCCAGGGCGGCAGCCGCAGGCGGGGCAGGCGCCAACGCGGCCAGCGGCGCGCGGGCCGGTCCAGATAGAGCGGGCTGCGCGACCTGCGGCCCCAGCGCGGCCACCAGCGGGGCGGGCCCGGCAGGCCGATCCGCGGCCAACGCAGACGCGGAGGGGACCAGCGCGGCGGCCACCCGCGCGGCGCGCCGGGCAGGCGGCTCAGCCAACGCCGCGGATCGAAGCGGCGCAGGTCGACCCGCAGCCCGGCCTTCAGGCGCCACACGGAAGGATACTGCCGCGCGTGAGCGCCCTCCACGAACCCCGATAACAGAAAACACCCCCAAAGCGAATGGTAGCGCGCGACCTCGCCGGACAGCGCCGCCAGCCCGCCCAGCAGCACGACGGAGACGGGCACGAGCCGCCACGCCAGCCGGGCGCCGCTCCGTTGCCGCGCCAGCGCCACCTGCCAGGACTGCCGCAGCAGGCGCAGCGCGAACCACAGGCCCAGCCCCAGGCCAATCAGCCCGTAGCCGTCTAGGAGTTGCAGCCACACCGATTGCACCGGGTTCAGGGGTCCGGCGCCGGGATCCTCCGCCGCGCGGTGCCCCCACAGCGGGGAGAAGAACACGGTATCGACGGCGTTGCCCAGCAGGGAATCGAAGGAAAGCCCCAGCCCAAGGTCCGTCGGGGGCGGCAAGGCCCGGGCGACGAAAGCCCGGGCGCGTGTGGCCAGGGCGGTCAGTGGGTTGTCCCCCGCCTGGTCCAGGGCATAGAAGCTGGCGTTGGCAAAGCGGAATCCGCGATTGCCCTCCGTCACCGGGATGGGCGTGCCGGCGGCGTCGCGTAGTTGCCACATCATGAACCCCGTATTGACCCAATGGGGCAACCGCACGGGGAGGCTCACATCCAGCCCTTCCCCCGGTGCGAGGGTCTGGGAGACGAGCAGTTCCCCCGCGGGATAGGCGCGGGTCAGACCCGTGCGCGGCGTGAACAGCAGCAGGGCGCCGATCCGCAAGGGCCGCTCATCGTCCGCTCGCAGGTCGGACCAGCCCGTGTTCACCAGGCGGATCGGCACGCGCGTGGAGCGGTCGGAAGACAGCACCACCCCGCCCCCCGGCGCCACCACGATACCCGCCGAACGCGAATCGCCGCGGCCGCCCAGCAGCGGGCCCAGGTAGCCCGGGGCGAGTCCATAGAGCGCCACCGCGCCGAACAGGGTGAAGAACACCATGCCGCGCAGCATGAGCCGGTCGGCCGGATGGCGGTCCGGCGCCAGGGTCCACGCGAACCCCGCCATGCCCGCGGCCACCGCGAGCAGCAACCCGGCGCGGGCGCCCGCCAGCAGCGCCAAACCGGCGACTGCCGTCAGGGCGATCATGGCCCAACGCGCCCGGCCGGCGCGGGGGTCGCGCAGGGAGCGCACCAGCGGCTCGGCCGCCAGGGGCAGCAGCAGGATCAGGAGCACGGCATATTGGGCATTGCTGTGCCAGCCGCCGTGGAAGGGATAGGGCAGGCCCGCGTGGGGATCGCAGTTGAACACCGCGCAGGCTTCCGGCGCCCACCATTGGGCGGCCCACGCCGCGCCGCCCACGAGCAGGGTGGTCACGAGGAACAGCAGCGCGGCCTCCGCGAAGTAGCGGGGTGGAGGCGTCTGCCGGCCCACGGCGCTGGCGGCCCAGCCCCACAGCCACAGGGACGCCCCGCCCAGCAACGCCCCGCCCACTGCCCAGCCCTGCAGGCGGAACAGGGCGACTGTCGCGAGCCAGATGGCCAGAACGGCGCCCGGCAGCAGCGGCACGTCTTCGGCCAAGCGCCCCCCCTCCGTGCGCAACAACGCCCAGCCCAGCAGCACGGTCAAGAGCAGGTGCAGCGGATATAGCGTCACCGGACCCGCCGCCACCCGCAGCCAGGGGCTCGCCGCAGCCAGCACGGCCAACCAGCGCCAGGGGGAGCCATCGCTCCAGCGCAGCAAAACCACCGGATCGGGCTGGGGAATGCTCACGCCGGCGCTCCCGCCCGCGGAGCCCCACGCCCGGGCGAAAATAGTAGTTGCGCAGCCAAGGACGTCCTGATAGTTTTAGCGTTTCCGAAGCCCTGGGCAGTCGGCCCGGGGTGTGCAGTGGAGCGGGTTTGCGCGGTGTTCCCTCCGGGAAGCTCCGGCAGTACGGCAGCAGTGACGGTGGTCCGGCCGGAAAATCCACGCACTATAAGGGCCAGCGCGAGCACCCGTCAAGGGAACGCTCGGCGCGCCGCATGGCGCACTATCGGCCGGCGGAGTCCGGGCCAGACCGGCGCGCGGCCCGGGGAGATCTTGGCGCGGCAGGCCAGCCGCGCCGCCGCAAGGATGCGCGCTCCCGGCTCCGCGGATGAACGAGAACGACGGATCGCAGGCGACAAGCAGGCTGACAAGGACGGACGATGCCGACGCTGAATCAACTGGTGCGCAAGGGCCGCAGAGCCAAGGTGATGAAGGCCAAGACGCCGGCGCTGCAATCCTGCCCGCAGCGGCGGGGCGTGTGCGTGCGCGTGTATACGACGACGCCCAAGAAACCCAACTCGGCTCTGCGCAAAGTGGCCCGCGTGCGCCTCACCAACGGCATCGAGGTGAACAGCTACATCCCGGGGATCGGCCACAACCTGCAGGAGCACAGCGTGGTGCTCGTGCGGGGCGGCCGGGTGAAGGACTTGCCGGGCGTGCGCTACCACATCGTGCGCGGCACGCTGGATGCCGCCGGGACGGCCAACCGCAAGCAGGGCCGCTCCAAGTACGGAACCAAACGGGGCTAACCGCCGGCGCCGGGCCCTCCAAGAGACGGCGCCCGGCGGCAGGCAACCCCAGGATCGAGACGACATGTCCAGACGACGCTCCGCGGAAACCCGCAGGATCCTGCCGGATCCCAAGTACAACGACCTGCTCATCGCCAAGTTCATCAACGTCTTGATG
>JBGPEV010000326.1:0-4560 GCA_041482995.1 bacterium
CTCGTGCCCGAATAGCTCGCTTTCCAGCAGGCTCTCGGGAATCGCCGCGCAATTCAGCGCGACGAAGGGCCGGCCGCGGTACTGGCCCTGCTCATGAATCGCGCGTGCCACCATTTCCTTGCCCGAGCCGCTTTCGCCGGAGATCAGCACGGTGATGTCGCTGTCGCGCACCTTGCGCGCCAGCTTCAGCACCTGGGCCATGGCCTCGCTGCGCCCGATCACCTGGGAGAAGGGCCGCTCGATCTCTTGCAGTTGCGCCCGCAACTGCCGCACTTCCTGCTTCAGCCCCAGGTTCTGCAGGGCGTTGCGGATGGAGAGATGCACCTGGTCGAAGCTGGCGGTCTTGTTGACCACGTCGTAGGCGCCCTCGCGCATGGCGGCGATCGCGTCGGCCAGCGCCCCCGTGGGATGGGTCATGGCGATGATGCTGCCCACCTTGCCGGTCTGGCCCAGGCCCCGCAGCAGCGCCTGCGCCGGCATACCCGGCAGGCGCAGGTCCAACAACACCAGGTCCACCCGGTTCTGCTCGCCGACAACGTCCAGGGCCTGCTCGCCGCTGGCGGCGTGCAGCACCTCGCAACCCGAGCGGGTCAAGTGGAATTGCAGCAGCTTGCGGATCTGGGCATCGGCATCCACCACCAGGATGCTCGGCTTGCCGGGCAGTTGCCGGCCCAGTTCCTGGTCCGGGGGGCTTGCGGCGGCTGGGGGAGGCTTCGCGTTCATCGCTCGTGGAGCCATCCGGCAGCGCGGCCTGGAATCGGCTGGCCGTCGTGGCCGGCCTCCCGGGCGTAACCCGAATTCGATCTGCCTTCCTGGCGGGACGGGTCCTGACCGCTGTACCGGAACGATACAGTGGGCGAACAATCTAGCCCCATCGGTCGCGGAATGCTACGGAAACTGACTTATTTGGATCAGGGGCGGGTGGGACGCGGGCGCCCTTTGCCGTTGACCAACCATTCGGCCTCGCGCCGCTCCAGGTCGGTCAGTTTGCCCAGGCGGCGGACAAAGTGGGCGTCCGGCACGAACCGCGCCTCCAGATAGGCGCGCAGCACGTCGCCCGCCAGCTTGTGGCCGACGATCTGGGCGCCCAGGCAGAGCAGGTTGACGTTGTCGTGTTCCACGCACTGGTGGGCGGAGTAGACGTCGTGGCACACGGCGGCACGGATGGCGGGGTGCTTGTTGGCCGCTATGCACGCGCCGACTCCCGTCCCGCACACCAGGATGCCCCGCTCGGCCCGCCCCTCGCGCACGGCCGAGCAGACCGCGTGGGCGATGTCCGGGAAGTCCACCGGCTCCACGCTATTCGTGCCGAAGTCCTCCACCGTGTGGCCCCAGGCCAGCAGCAGGTCGATCAGGGGTCCCTTGAGCAGGAACCCGGCGTGGTCGCCCCCCACGGCGATCCGCAAGGGCGCGCCGGCAGTGCCGGACTTGGGGCGGTCCTCATCGACGAACAGGGAGTTGGGCATGGGTGGCTGGATCGGCGAGAACGGTCGTCACTTCCCCTTGCCTCGTGTCTTCGTGCCTTTGTGTCTTCGTGCTGAAGCCGTTTTTGTGCCTTGGCGCCTTTTTGCTGGCGATGCTTTCAAGCGCTTGGCGACAGGCATCGCCAATGCCGCCCGCGCATCCCGCCGCGGCCAGGTGCCGCCGTCCACCGCGCTGAGGAACGCAAGCAACGAGCGGTTGAAGCGCTCCGGCTCTTCCAGGTTCAGGCAATGGCCGGAAACCGGGAACACTTCCAGCCCGGCGCGGGGCAGCACGCGCTTGAGGAACAGGCTCGGCTCCAAGCTCCCGTCGTCCTCGTCCCCGGCCAGGATCAGCACCGGCAATTCACAGGCGCGCAGCTCGGCCTCGAGGTCATAGAGGGACGGCCGGCGCTTGACCACCCGGTCGAAGGAGAGGGCGTAGCCGGTGGCGTCGTGATCGATGAACTGGTCGCGGAATTCCGCCCAGCCGCGCGGGTCCTTGTTGCGCAACTGCACGCGGTTGTGGGTGAGGGCATACTCCTGGGCGAACTTCGCCATGCCGTCGCGCCGCACCCGCGCCACCAGGTCGTCCACGCCCTTGTGAAACGCCGCCCGGTGCGGGCCGCTGCCATAGCCCGTGCCCGCCACCGTGAGCGATAGCGTGCGCGCAGGGTACTTGAGCGCGAACAGCAGCGCGGTGTAGCTGCCCATGGAGAGCCCGCACACGTGCGCCGCGGCGATCCCCAGGGCGTCCAGCACCCCGCGCAGATCCTCGATCTGCTGCTCCTGGCTGTAGGCGGCGGGAGCGGCGGGCACGTCGGAGGGCCGGTAGCCCCGGGCGGAGTAGGTGACTGCCCGGTAGCGCCGCCCAAAATAGCGGAGCTGGCCCAGCCACGTGCGGTAGTCCCCGGCGGACTCATGGACGAACACCAGGGGCGTGCCGCTGCCAGCCTCTTCCGCATAGAGCCGGATCCCGTTGACCGATTGTTGAGGCATGACGGCGGCTGCGCTGGCGGGCAATACGTCCGGAAGCGGACGAACCCGGAAGCTGAGACGTCGCCATCTCCGCTTCCGGGGCGCAACCCTCCGCGGGTCAGCCTTCGTAGACGAGCTTCAGTTCCTTCTCCGCCCAGGCCACGGCGTCCTTCGCCGATTCCCCCTTGACCGCGCGGGCGTACATGTCGGTAATGATGTACTTGGCCTGCACTTCCGACGATTTGCGGTCATGGGGCCCGGCATGGCCCATGGTGCGGCCGTACTTGGGCACGTCGCGGAACACGGTGATGGCCGGCTCGCGCTCCCACATGGGGTGCTTTTCCCACTCGGCGGACGGCCCCACGCAGAAGCCCAGGTTCGTGTCGAACCACTTGCCGTAGTTGTCCTTGCGCATCACCCATTTGATGTACTCCCGCGCGGCTTCCTTGTTGGGGGAATAGCGGGTGATGCAGTGGTTGTAGGGCTGGGGCATCATAAAGCGCCCTGCCGGGCCTTTGGGCATGAGGAAGTGCCCGATCTGCTCGGCCAAGCCGGGCCGGATCGACTTGTCCGTGCGCGCCTTGTACCAGATGCTGTTGGCGTTGCCGGTGATGGAGATGGTCTCCGCCAGGAACGCCCGGTTGTTGCTGCCGTCGTCCCAGGCCAGCCCGCCTTCGTCGCACGCCGCGAACCAGAATTCCTTCATGAACTCGATGGAGCGCAGGGTTTGCTTGCTGTCGAGCATGACCTTCTGTTTTGCATCCACCTCTTGCCCGCCGAAGGACCAGAGCAGGGAATAGCTGAAGAAGGGCGCGTCGCCGATCGTGTGCCCGAGGGTCTGTCCCACGGGTTTGCCCATTTTCTTGAGCCTGGTGCCGGCCGCCAGCAACTCGTCCCAGGTGTCGGGGATCTTGGTCACCCCGGCTTCCTTGAAGTAGTCCTTGCGATAGGTCGGGCCCCAGGCCACGGCCATCACGGGAATGCCGCGCGGCACCTTCTTCACCACCAGGGCCTCGCGGAAGAAGGGATAGAAGGACTTGCCGTTCAATTCCTCCCAGAGCTTGGTGTGGTCGTCCAGGCCGTCCTCGAAGAGGTGGGCCTGGTTCCACTGCAATTGAAAGATGTCCGCGCCCTTCTTGGATTCGACGGCGGCCGAGGCGCGCGGCGTGATGTCGTTCAGGTTGATGTGCTCGTTGGTCACCTTGATGCCGGTGGCCTTCTCGAATTCCGCCACCTGGCGGTGCAGCTCCTGGTCGGCCTGGGGAATGAAGTGGCTCCACTGCACCACGTGCACCGTGCGCTGCTGCGCGTACACGGGCGCCTTGCCACCGAACAGCCCTAGGCCGGAACCGGCGGCCACGGCCAACCCTGCGCCGCCTGCCTTGATGACTTCCCGCCGGGTGATGCCCCGGCCCTGCTTGCGCGTAGACATGGGTGCCCTCGAATGACGTTGAACCGCACGGTGAATCTCCGCGCGCGTGGATGCGCCGCGCGGCCAGGGGAGCCTTGGATTGACGGACCTGGGCGGTTTTCCGCCCGGCGGCGGGCGGGTAGTGGTGCGATTGCCGGTCAGGCCTGCCGGGCCCGCCCTGAGTGAATCCGCCGGCTGCTCGCCGCTGCTGTGCGTGATTTTTGGTGCGTCAGAATCTCCCAGCGGAAGCCTGGGATAAATCCCCGCCGCTGTCAAGCGCGCGCGCCCGCCGCCACGGGGGCCCGCGCCGGGGCGGCGGCGTTGCCGGAAATCCCCCGTTGGCCCGGTGTCAACTGGCCTTGGAAGGCGGCCCTTCGGCGGACGGCTCGGGCGGCGGTTCCGGCACGTGGGGCTTGAGGGAGATGTCCTCGAAGCGGAAGCTGGCGCGCATCAACTCGCGCTCCCCCGCGCCCGTAAGCTGGGCCAACCGCACCTCCACCTTGGCTTCCTCCGGCGCCTCGACGGCTTCCTCTTCCGCGATGGAGATGTGGCAGACCAGTTCCCCGCCCCGCAGGGCCACGCTCAGGTGCGAGGCGGTATCCTGCTCCTGGCGGAAGTCCCGCACGTTGCCGACGAATTGGAACTCGCACTGGGCGTTCTTGGCGGTGAACTCCACTTCCGCGCCGGAGAGATTGCGGAAGAGCACGCGCA
>JBGPEV010000327.1:0-4542 GCA_041482995.1 bacterium
CCAGAACTGGACGATGGCGGCGGCGCGCCCCATCCGTTCAACGGCTAACGCGCGATGAGGAGAAACCATGGGCCGGGTGCTCGCAGGGATGCTGGTGGTGTTGGTGTGTTGCGCCGTGGCGACCACCGCGCTTGCCAAGAAGGGCTTCTACATCGGCGGCGGCTTCGCCGCCCAGAGCGCCAGCGGCGACCTGGACGGCAAGGCCCAGGTGACCACCGCGGCCGGAGACCGCCTCGGATCCTTCGGCAAGCTGGAGTCGGGCAGCGGCAACGACTTCGACATCGGATACAACTTCAACCCGTACTTCGGCTTGGAGTATTTCTCGGTGGTGACGCAGAACAACGCCACGCACCGATTCGAGGCCAATGACTCGACCGCGCTCGCGGCAAGCGCCCTGCTGGGTGTGCGCCTGACCGCGCCCATGGCCAACTGGCTGGAGGGCTTCCTGCGGGTAGGCAACGGCGCGTCCATCGTGCGCTATGAGAAATACGGCCATAAGGGCACGACCACGGGCAATGTGTTCACCGCATCCAGCGAGGGTGCGTTCGAGGTGGTGGGCACGGGCTTGGCCTATGGTCTGGGGTTGGAGTTCTACGCGGGCCAACACATCGGCATCGGGTTCGGTTACACGGTCTTCAATGCCAAGTACAACCGGGCCCAGGTCGCCGGCGACGTGCCGGGGAGCCTCGCCAAGGCGCTCTCGGAAACCCTCACCGCCACGGACTTGACCTTCGCCTACCACTTCTAGGCCGGGCCGCGGCCGGCTGCGCCGAACGTTCCGGTTGCCAGCCGCGCCCCATCGGGATACGGGTAGTCCTCGTGAGTAGCGCCGCCTCATGGGGTACCCGCCGCCGCCCACCCGGCACGCCGCGCCCCGCTGCGGCCGTCCGGCCGTCCGGCCGTCACCGCTTGTCTGGCCTTTCCCGCGCATGCCGTTCCCGCCGTCCGCGTTCGCCATCCTGAGACGTGCCGTCGTTGCCCTGGGGCTGGCCTTGGCCGCGGCTGCTCCCGCGATCGCTCAAGCGCCCACGCCCCGGCCGACGCCCCGGGACGCGCCGGCCCCGCCAGGGTCCTCCGCCCAAGCGGTGCCGGCCGAAGGCCGTGCGCTGCGCCTGGGGATCGTGCACCCGCAGCCGCGTCTGTGCACGGGCCAAGAACCCGCGCAACGGGACCTGCGCGTCTTGCGCCTGGCGTTCGGACTCAACCGGGCGCCCCAGCAGCGGCTGGAGTGGCCCTGGTACCTCGCGCCGGTGACACCGGAAGGCGGCGGCCGGCGGGACATCGCCCTGCGCACGCCGGCGTTGTGGGACAAGGCGTGGCCGGAACTGGCCGGCACCAGCAGCCGGCCCGGCCCCCTTGCGGCGTGGCGGAGCCGGGTGTTGGCCCACGTGCCCGGGATCGTGCCCGCGCCCGTGGCCACGGGAGCCGCCTTCCGGGTGCAGGACGGCGACCCGCTGCTGCCCAGCCGCCTGGGCGGAAGCGAGTGGCTGCCGGACTACGCGGACCCCGGGGAGGAGGAGCAGCCGATCTGCCGGCATTGGCCCGCCGGCGTGGAGTTTCACCTGGGCAGCGGGCGCGAGTCCTACACGCTGCGACACCCCCGCGCGACCCGCGGCCCGGCCTTCGTGTTGACCGGATACCGCCAGTCCAGCGCCCTCTGGACGGACTACGCGGGGGGCCGGCTGGACGCCGCGCTGATCGAAGGTTCCGACCTGGGTCCAGAGGCGATCGTGAGCGGCCAAACCTGGGGCCAGGAAGTGGGTACGCAACAACTCGTGATCCGCATCCAGCCTGCGCTGGCCCAGTCCCTGCCGGCGGAGGCGCGCCTGCTGCTCTCGGAGGCCACCAATCGCCTGGAACTGGCGCAGCTGGCCCCCCACGGCAGTTTCCGCCCGGCGCGCGCCTTCACCGAGCCCGTGCTGTCCGCGCAGCGCAATCCGGAGCCGCCCGTGTTTCAATGGGACAGCCGGGAGGCCCGGCAACGCTGGCTGGAGCACCCCCACGATCTGCCGCGCCTGCGCCTGGCCACGCTCGCCCACCCGTTTCTGGAGCCGCTCGCCCAGCGCCTCGTGGGCCAGTGGCAGAAAACCTTGGAGCTGCCCGCGGTGGCCCAGGGGGTGGAGGTGGACCAATTGTGGCGGGACTGGGGCCGGGGCACCTACGATCTGATGCTGGACGTGGTGGACCTGGATGACGGCTCCCTGCAAGACCTGTGGAAGGAGTCTTTGGGCACCAGCCTGACGGCCAAGGACACCGGCACGGCCATGTGGGAGTTGCAAATGCGCAAGACCTTGCCCTATTTGCCCCTGCTGACCAACCTGCATTGGGTGGTTTCGAACAGCGGCGCGGGATTGATCACGCAAATCTGCCCCGGCTGTGTCATCGGAGGCGCGCCATAGTCTTTGCGCGCCAATTGTGGAGGTGTTCCGCGACACTGATCCTTTTTCACGCATCCTATTGGCTTTATTTTCCGTCTGTCGCATCATTTCCGGCCAGTTTTCCTCATATTCAGCCTGTCCGCGAGCGCCGCCACATGCGCAGGGCCGATTGACGCCCCACCGCCCAAAATCGCCACACCCAGCCCAGCCAGAGGGGCCAATCGGCTGGCAAAGACCTCGGGCGTGAGGGCACAGGCGGGTGCGCCGCCCAGCAGGGCCGCGAGGGGCAGTCCGGCCGTGAGCGCGGGTTCCAGCAGGGTGCGCAGGTCGGCGGCCTCCCGCGGAAAGAGCGCGCCCGCGGCATCCAACCCGCCGTCCGCGAGGCACTGCACCGCCTCCCGCAGCGGCTGCCCTTCGGCGGTGCGGCCCCGCGCGTCCACGGGCAGCACCGCAAGCACGGGCACGTCCCCGGCATCACGGGCCAGGCGCCGCACCAGCACCGCCTCCGCCACCGAGGTGCAATCCTCCAGCAGCAGGAAGTCCACACCGGTATCGGAGAGGTAGACGATCTGCTGGCCATAGGCGCGCTCGCGTTCGGCCAGGACCGCGCCGCGGATCTCGGCCACCGTCCCCACGACCAGCGCCTGCTGTCCCACCGCTGCGCGCAGCAACGCGGTCGCCGAATTGTTGATGGCCTCGCAGCGCTCCTCCAACCCCTGGGCGGCCAGCACGACCGCGTTGGCCTGGGCGCTGTTGGTGCGCAGCAAGCGGGCGCCCGCCCGGAAGAAGGCGGCGTGGCCCGCCTGCACCCAGTCCGGGCGCCGCAAATTGAGCGCCTCCGCCAAGCCTCCCACGCCGGGATGCCGCGCCCGCAGCCACGCGGCGGGAGCGCCGTCGGCGAGCAACGGAAGGTGGTCGAGGAGGTGGGCGGGGATCATTCAGCAGACGAAACCAGGATGAAACCGCAGATTGCGCAGATTGCGCAGATTCAAACCGCGGCGGGCGCTAGAAACGCGCCGTGCCGATTCCAGGTGTGTCCTGCCAAGGCCCAATCCGGCGCCCTGCGCGGCGACAGGTTGTACCAGCCGCCGGGAAGGAAAAAAATCCGTGCAATCTGCGTAATCCGCGGTTTCCCGGCAGGTGCGGCTCTACCGCGCGATCGCGCCCATGCGGCCGCTTTGGTAGTCCTCGATCGCCTGCCGCACTTCCTGCTCGGTGTTCATGACGAACGGGCCGTACCAAGCCACCGGCTCGCCGAGGGGCACGCCGCCCAGCAGCAGCAATTGCGCGGAATGGGCGGTGTCGGTCGCCAGGCGCACGGCGCCGGAGGCGCCCGAGGGCGCTGTGCCGGAGGCGCCCGAGGGCGCTGTGCCGCCGGGCCCGAACACGGCGAGCTGTCCCGCGCCCACGGTTTCGCCGCCGGGACCGATGCGCGCCTCGCCGTCGAACACGTAGGCAACCGCCGAATAGCCCGGGGGCACCGGCTGCAGCACCGCGGCGCCCGGCCGCAGGGTCCAGTGCTGATAGAGGATGGGCGTGCGGGTGTCGATCACGGCGCGCGCTCCCAGCGCCTCACCCGCCACCACGCGCACCTGGGCCTTGCCATCGGCGGAGGTGGCCTCCGGAATGCCGGCGCCGGGGATCTCCTGATAGCGCGGGGCGATCAGCTTGTCCCGCTTGGGGAGGTTCACCCACAACTGGAAGCCGTGCACGCGGCCGCCCTCCTCGCGGATGCGCGCCGATGGCATCTCGGAGTGCACGACGCCCGCGCCCGCGGTCATCCATTGCACGTCGCCGGCGCGCAACGTGCCTTTGCGCCCGGTGGAATCCTCGTGCTCGAACTCGCCGTCCAGCATGTAGGTCACCGTCTCGAACCCGCGGTGGGGATGATCCGGCGCGCCCACGGCCTCGCCGGGGGCATAGTCCGCCGGGCCCATCTCGTCCAGCAACAGGAACGGATCCGCGCTCTCCAGTCCCGCGCTGGGGAACGGGCGCCGCACGAGGAAGCCTGCGCCTTCCCGTTGTTGCTGCGCCACGATCACCCGCGTCACTGCCCGTTCCGTGTTGGCCATGTCCATTCGATTCTCCCGCACCCAAGGTGCCGTGCTTTTGCTTCCGAGCGAAAACGACGCGCCGACAGCGCGGCGCTCAAAGTGAATCTAAC
>JBGPEV010000328.1:0-4540 GCA_041482995.1 bacterium
CAGGCGGGTCCCAGCGGAAGATGGACATGCCGTCCGCGCTGTGCCGGCAACGTGCAAAGAAATCGGCGCTCAGCCGTTCGGCTCGAAAATCAATCTGCGTAATCTGCGTAATCTGCGGATAGGCAGTTTTTCCGTAGCCTGCTAGCCCGTCGCGCCGCCGGGGTTCAGCCGTTACGGCTCGGCTCCTGCGCCCGCTTGGAGAGCCGCAGGGACCACGCGTGGTAGAGGAAGATGGCGAACGCGGCGAGTTGCATGGCGCCGGTGAGGATCGCGAGCGCGCCCCACAGGCCGCTCCCGGTGGTGCGGAAGGCGTACTCGGCGCCGAGGCGGCCCAGCAGCCCGCCGTTGTAGAGCCCGTAGGTGAGCCACGCCAGGCCCTCGCGGTACTGCAGCCGCCGGTCGATGGGCACGGTGAGGGGGAACATCCACAGCCCCACGCCCATGATCATCTGGATCACGCCCCCCACCAGCGCCAGGTGGGAGTGCACGACGATCAGGTACGGGGAGTAGCCGAACCAGTGCGTGACCTGATCCACCTCGTACAGCACGCCCAATACCATGGCGGCCGCGATGTAGAGCATGGCCGTGCGCACGTACCATTGCAGCGTGGTGGGCATGGGCGGGCCGGGGCTACATCCGGTTGGGCGGCACGATGCCGATCAGGAGCAGGCAAATTGCCAAACGCTGCCGGTCCCGGATCGAGTTTCTCCGGAGAGGCCGAAGCCTTGGCTCGTTGGCCCAAGGCGCCCTTGCGGAGTGCAGTGGAACAACTATCTCTCGGCGAATTCCGCGGCCTGGGGCAAAGACCGTTGGAAGCGAGATTCCAGCGCTTCCCGGGCCACCTTGAGTTTTCTCCTGAATCCCGCCGTGGGTGACGGAGACGATCCGGGCGATTCCGAGGCGCCAGGATGGGGCTGCTGCATCATGCCCGAGACAATTTGAATCAATTCGTCCCGCACCGCGTCAACCTTGGCGGAAGGTTCGATCCGACACCGGCCCGTAGGCTCGGCGACCACGTCGCCGACAAAACCGGCATCGTCCAAAACCCGTAGCGCCGCGATCTCGTCCAATTCTTCATCGCTCGGAGACTCATCGATCCCCCACTGCACGGGGCGCTCGAAAGGATTATGGGGCAAGACGATCCGGTTACCCAGGCTCATTCGCAGAAATGTGTCGACGACGGCCGGATCGCCCAGCAGCAGCAGAAGGGCCTCTCGTTGCTCGCCGGTTAACACCCGGTCCGTTCCCGCAAGATCGGGGCTGGCTTTCGGCAGGCGGGTTTCAAGGGTATTGAGTTGCCTTTCGATCTCCTCGTCAATGCGAGAGTTCGACACGGCGTATTCGTCCCTCGTGTCCCGATTCAAGCTGTTGCGGGACCCGACGGCGCTGGGCCTTTCGGGCTGGATCACCGCCGGAGTACCTCGGATCTGTCTAGCCATCGGGCCTCATCGGGTTCGTCATGCGATCTTGAGGACTCGCCGGTAGCCTGAGCAAGCAGCCTCCGCCCACGTCCCGGACAGACTACTTTCTTCCAGTTATCCAATTCACCATGCGCTGCGAGTGCAGGTCCTTGTGAAGCATTTGGATTTCGCGCGCGGCGGTGTCTGCTTCAATGGTCAACTGGTGATTTGCCGAAGTCAACCCAGCAATCTTCTTGTCCCTTTCGGCAACTCGGTTTTCGGCGCCGCCCAACCTCCGTTCCAGAAGCTCGATCTCGCGCGTCTTGTTCTTGATGCGATTCTTCGAAAGAAACCAAACCGCGGTCCAGGTGATGGCGGCGGCGATGACAGCGACGGTCACCAGCAACGCCGGATTTTCCGCAAGTGCGCCGAAAAACCTTTCGACCGCGGCGGCAAATTCCTCTGGCTTCATAAAGTCTGTCTGAGCATTTAGCCTGCATTTCGTCCAGGCCCGGCCTACATCCGGCTGGGGGGGACGATGCCGATCAGGAACAGGCCGCGCTCCAGCAGCTTGCCCGTGGCGGCGAACAGCGCCAGGCGCGCGTCGGCCAGGGCCGGCGTCTCGGCTTTCAGCACGGGGCTGGTGGCGTAGGCGCGGCTGAACTCCTTGCAGAGGTCGAAGAGCGCGTTGGCCACGTGGTTGGGGCGCAGGGTGCGCTCGGCCTGCTGCACCACGCGGTTGAAGTCGTGCAGGGCGCGGATCAGGCGCTTCTCCGGCTCCTGGGCGAGCAGGGCGTAGTCCGCGTCCGGCCGCGGCGCGCGCCCCACCAGGCGCAGCATGCTCTGGATGCGCGTGTAGGCGTAGCAGAGGTAGGTGCCCGTATCGCCCTCGGTTTCCAGCCAGTCCGCCATGGCAAAGACGATGGGCTTGGACGGGTCCTGCTTCACCATGCCGTAGCGGATGGCCGCCACGGCGATGCGCCGCGCCGTCTCCGCGATCTCCTCCTCGCTCCAATCGCCCCGGTGCGCGCCCAGGTAGTGGGTATCGATATAGGCGTTCATCTCCGCCCGCAGGCGGGAGAAGGCGATGATGTTCCCGGCGCGGGAACTCATCTTGCCCTCGGGCAGCATCACCAGCCCATAGGACAGGTGGTGGCACTGCCGGGCCTGCGGGTAGCCCAGCAACTCCAGGGTCTTGAACACCTGCTGGAAGTGCAGGGTCTGCTCGGCGCCCACCACGTAGATGGACTCGTCGATCTTGAATTGCTCGAACTTGATTTGGGCCAGGGCCAGGTCCTTGGTGGCGTAGAGCGTGCTGCCGTCCGCCTTCAGCACCAGGAAGAACCCCAGCTTGTAGGGCTCCAGGTCGATCCCCACCGCCCCTTGGGAGCGCACGAACACGCCCCGCCGCAGGCCCTCGTCCACGATGCGCCGGCCCGCCTCCATGTCGCTCTCGTAAAACACGTGGTCGAAGCGGGCGCCCAGCCAGCGGTAGATCTCGTCGAACGCCTGCAGGGACCAGTGGCGCGTCTCCCGCCAGAGCCGGTAGGGCTCCCCCTGCTTGGCCTCCAGTTGCTGCAGGACGGCGCTCACTTCCTTTTCCATTCCGGGCTGGGCTTCCGGCGATGCCTGTTCCAGCATCAGCGTGGCCGCCGCATAGAGCTTGCCCAGCCACTCCCCCCGGCCTGTGGCGGGCGGGTCTTCCGTGCGGTGCTTCTGGTAGTACCAGAGGCACTTGGCGATGTGGGTGCCCACGTCGCCGATGTAGTTGACGGCGATCACCGGGTGGCCGTTGTATTCGAAGATGCGCACCAGCGCGTCGCCCAGGGCCACGTTGCGCATGTGCCCGACGTGGAAGGCCTTGTGCGTGTTGGGCTGGGAGTACTCGATCATCACCTTCGCCCGCTCCAACCCACGGTTGGCCTCGAAGTACGCGCCCGATAGGATCGCCGGCACGGCGGCGCGCGCCATTTCCGGCATGGACGCGCGGAAGTTCACGTAGGGGCCCGCCGCCTCCGCGCCGGTCAAGAGCGGCTGACGCGCCAGCGCGGGCTGGAGGCGCGCGGCCAGGTCCTGCGCGATCTGCGCCGGCTTCTTGCGCAGGGCCTTGGCCAACTGGAAGCACGGGAAGGCGTAGTCCCCCAGGGCCGGATCGGGCGGCTGCTCGATCCAGCCGGGCTGAATCTGCGGCACGGGAATCGCCCCACCCCCGGCCCCGGAGGGGGGAGCCGCCGCCTGCACGGCCTCCTGCAGCAACGTCACGATGGCGGAGAGGAACGGGTCCATGGGTTCCGGCGGCGGTTTCCACAGCGCGCCCCGCCGGTGCGGCGAGGCGCTCGAAGGTTACAGTCTTAGATGAACGGGGAAGTGTGGGCAAGGCGACGACGCCAGTCCGGCGGCAAGATTGAGTAAGAGCGCCTCACAAAACTGCTTAACCACCCTTCGCTTCGCTCGAGGGCAGGCTCTCGGCACAACGAACACGACGAGGATTCGAAAGATGCGGTTCGGCGCGAAACGGGGCCTCCAGCCTGCTTTTCGTTGTGTGCGTTGTGCTCGTCGTGGTTCAAGGCAGGTGGCAGTTTTGTTAGACGCTCTAAATCGATGGCTAGGGTCTCCTACCCAAGTCTCCAGCTCAACTTGACCGGATATCGCACAAATAGGACAATTCCCCGCGAGAAAAAGTTCTAGCCCGCAGCGCTGCCGGTCGAACTTTGAGGTAAGGTACTTGGGTGTCAGCGCCGTTCGCGTTGGCGATCCGAGGCACTCGTAAAGGAACCTATGGAAGCTCGACATCTCACGCCGAAGAAGACCTCGATTGGACGCCGCGCAAGGAGCAAAGGGATCTACAAACTGAGTGTTCTTTTCATTGAAGACAGCCTGGGTTGGTCCGCACAAGTGCTTGAGTATGACATTGCGACCCAGGCGGATACCCTTCAAGCTCTGTTCCATGAAGTCGAGCGCATTCTCGTCGCATACCTGGCCCTCGCCAATGCCGATGGGCGGCTTCCCTTTGAGGGTATCCCTCGTGCGCCAGAAAGGTATTGGGAAGTGTTCAAGGCCTCGCAAATCTCGATGGAGCGCCCGCCAATAGGTATTAAGGCAAGGGGATTGCGCCTGCCCAGAATTGAGAAGGAAATCCG
>JBGPEV010000329.1:0-4523 GCA_041482995.1 bacterium
ATGCCGGCCGGCTTGGCGCCGATCGGGCTCGCCGGACTGTTTCGCCGGCGCGGCGAGACGCAAGCGGTGCGCGCCGCAGAGGCCGCGGGGGTGCCGTTCACCCTGAGCACCGGCGGCCTCTGCTCCATCGAGGAAGTGGCCCAGGTGGCGACCAAGCCCTTCTGGTTCCAGCTCTATGTCATGCGCGACCGGGGATTCGTGGCCGAGCTGATTGAGCGGGCCCGGGCCGCGCGCTGCGGGGCGCTGGTGCTCACCGTGGACCTGGCGGTGCCGGGTTCGCGCTATCGGGACCAGCGGAGCGGGATGATGGGCGGATTCGGGCTCGCCGGCAGGCTCTCCCTGGCGCTGGACACGCTGCGCCACGCCGGGTGGGTGTGGGACGTGGCGATTCGCGGCCGGCCCCTGGTGTTCGGTACGATCGCGCCCAAACTCCCCGCCGCCCGCTCGCTGCCGGATTTCGTGGACTTCGTCGGGCGCAACTTCGACCCTTCGGTCACCTGGAAGGACGTGGAGTGGATCCGCTCGCTCTGGGGCGGGCCGCTCATCGTCAAGGGCGTGCTGGACGCGGACGACGCGCGTGCGGCGGTGCAGGCGGGGGCGCAGGCGATCGTCGTCTCCAACCACGGCGGGCGCCAGTTGGACAGCGTCCCTTCGGCCATCGCCGCGCTGCCCGCCATCGTGGACGCGGTGGGCGGGCGCACCGAAGTGCTGTTCGACGGAGGCGTGCGCAGCGGGCTGGACGTGTTCAAGGCCCTCGCGCTCGGTGCGAAGGCGGCCCTGCTCGGGCGGGCCTGGGTGTTCGCCCTGGCCGCGCTGGGCGAGCCGGGGGTCACCCGCGTGCTCGGGACGGTGCGCAAGGAACTGCAGGTGGCGCTGGCCCTATCCGGCATCCCCTCCGTTGCCGCGATCGGCCGCGATGCGCTGGTCAACCCACCGTAACATGCGCCTCCAGCCCGCTGCCGCCCGCTCCCTGGGGTGGCCGCAAATTAGAGCGTCTAAAAAAACCGCAAACTGCCCCAACACAAAGGACACCAAGCCAACAAAGGAACACAAAGAACAGCGAATTTCTCACGTCGGCTCATCGGGAGATTTGAGCCAACAGAGCGTTCGCATGCCGTGCTTCACCTTTCTCAGACATGCTGCCAGGAGGAACCGGTTTTTCGTGTCCTTCGTGTACATTGTGGTTCAGCAGTTTTGTTGGCTGCTCCTACAGGAACGCCGTCTCCGGCTCCAGGCCGAGCAGGTGCTTGCCCACGGATTCGAAGTGGGCGCGGCGCCCTTGCACCTGCTGGGCGATGGTGTGCAGGTCGCGGAAGGGCTTCTCGAAGGGATTGGCCGCGAAGATGGCCGTGGCCCCGGCGGCCTCGTAGGCCATGTCCGCCACCTGGCGGGCCTGGTGGATGGCGTGCGTGGCCGCCATGCGAATGGCGATGCGCTGATCCAGCGTGAGGCTGCGCGTCTGCTCCACCGCGCGCCAGATTTCCTCCAGCGATCCGCGCAGGAACATGCGCGCCGAGCGCAGTTGCGCCTCGGCTTGGCCCACCTGGGATTGCACGGCGGCGTTTTCCCGCAGGGGCTGCTTCTGGGCGCGGGGAATCTTCTCGCTGGCCAAGTGGACGAAGGCGTCCAGCATGCCGCGCGCCACGCCCAGGGCGATGCTGCCGAAGCCGCAGGCGAACAAGCTCAGCGTGGTGAAGCAATAGAGCAGGCTCGGGTCGCGCCGCTCGCGGGGATCGTCCCGCACCACCGTGTGGGAGTGGGGCACGTAGAGGCCGCTCACGGTGAAGCTGTCGCTGGCGGTGCCGCGCAGCCCGATCACGTGCCAATCGTCCACGAGGGTCGCGGCGGAGGCGGGAATGAACATCGTGCGCGCGAGGGGCGCCCCGTTCTCCGCGCGCAGCGGCGTGCCGTCGGGTTGAACGAGCGGGCACTGCGCCCCCAGCCAGGAGGCGTGGCGCATCCCGCTGGCGAAAGACCAGCGGCCCGTCACGCGATAGCCGCCGTCGGCCCGTACGGCCTGGCACGCCCCAGAGGCGGGACCCCAGGCCAGGACGGCGCGCGGGGTGCCGAACATCTCGCGCGCCACCGGCTCGGCCAGGTAGGCGGCCACCGTGCCGCACACGGCGTTCTGGCAGAGGTTCCAGGCCGTGCTCGCCTCCACGCCCGCGATGATTTCCACCGCCTGCATCATGGTGAGGGGATGCACCTGGCCGCCCCCATAGGCGCGGGGCACGAATATGCGGTAGAGCCCGGCCTCCATCAGCTGGGTAAGCAGCGGCTCGGGGATGCGCCGCTCCGCGTCGATGCGCGGGGCCGCCTCGGCGATGGCAGGCAGCAGCGCGCGCACGTGCTCCAGCAGGGCGGCGTCGCTCCCGTTCGCGTCGGGCGGGGCGGCGGTGCGCAGTCGGTCGGGCATGGGTCCCCAATGGCGGGCGAAGCATAGGCGCCGGCCCCAGCGCCTCCGCGCGGACTCGCCGGCTCCCCATCCTTAGCGCAGGACGCCGCGCAACGGTAGGGCGGCCCGCGTTTTGCGGATGCGCTCGGCGCGGGCTTGGGCTAGGAGTGCGGTATCCTGGGGGAGCGGGGAGCCCCGCCCCCGCCCGGTCCCCTTCCGCCGAGCGCATCCGCCATGGCCTATGAGCAGATCCTTTATCGCGTGGACTCCGGCATCGCCACGCTCACCCTGAACCGCCCGGACAAGCTGAACGCCTGGACTCCGCAGATGGGGCAGGAGGTGCACCACGCCCTCACAGCGGCGGGCCAGGACCCGTCGGTGCGCGTGATCGTGCTCACGGGCGCGGGGCGCGGCTTCTGCGCGGGCGCCGACGTCTCCGCCCTGAGCGGCATCGTGGAGCGGCCCGACGACGCGACCCGCCGCGCCTCGGCGGCCACGGGCCCGTTCGCGCCGACTGGCACGCGCCCGGACTTCGAGCACCGCTTCGCCTACATTGCCGCGATTCCCCGCCCCATCGTCGCGGCCATCAACGGTCCCGCGGCCGGGCTGGGACTGGTGATCGCGCTCTACTGCGACATCCGCCTCGCCGCCCGGGGCGCCAAGCTGAGCACGTCCTTCGCCCGGCGCGGGCTGATCGCCGAGCACGGCATCAGTTGGACGCTGCCCCGCGTGGTGGGCCTGCCCAACGCGCTGGACCTGCTGCTCTCCGCCCGCATGATCGACGCGGAGGAGGCGCTGCGCATGGGGCTGGTGAGCCGGGTGCTGCCCCTGGCGTCCTTCGCCGAAGAGGTGCGCGCCTATGCCACCGAACTGGCCACGCTGGGCTCCCCGCGCTCCATGCGCATCATCAAGCAACAGCTCTACGAGGCCCAGTTCCAGACCCTGGGCGAGGCCATCCGCACGGCCGACGGCCTGATGGTCGACAGCTTCAAGAGCGAGGATTTCCGCGAGGGCGTCGCCCACTTCATCGAAAAACGGGCACCGAAGTTCACGGGACGGTAGGAAAAACAACAACGGCAACCGCAGATTACGCAGATTACGCAGATTCAAACTGCCGTTGCCGCGGAGCCTGGACCCTCTGCACCGGGGTCGCCCGGAAAGAAATCTGTGTAATCTGCGTAATCTGCGGATGCGCAGTCGGCAGTTTGGAGCGAGAACCATGCGCCTGTGGCAAATTGCGTTGGTGGCGGAGGCGTTGGCGCCGGCGGAGGAGGAGTTGCTGGGCGTGCTGGGCCTGGGCATGTGCTATCGCGATCCCATGGTGGCCCGCTGGGGACTGGAGAACGTGCTGGCGGCCATCGGCGGCAACTTCCTAGAGATCGTCGCCCCCACGCGGCCGGGCACATCCGCCGGGCGCTACCTGCAACGGCGCGGCGGGAACGGCGGCTACATGGCGATCCTCCAGTGCGCCGACGCCCTTGCCGAGCGCCAGCGCATCGCCGCCCTGGGCATCCGCGTGGTGGAGGCGATCGACCGGCCCCATTACGTCGCGTCCCACTTTCATCCCTCCGACGTTGGCGGCGTCCTGCTCTCCATCGACTCGGTGCCCGGCGCCGACTACCGGGAAATCATGTGCGACTGGCCCCCGGCCGGCCCGGACTGGCGGAAGTCCGTGCGGGGGGACGTCGTGACCACCTTGGTGGGCGCGGAGATTCAGGCGGACGATCCCGCGGCCACGGCGGCGCTGTGGTCCAGAGTGCTGGCGCTCCCGGCACGGGCGGGCGGCGGGGATGCGCAGGAAATCGCGCTGGAGAACGCGACGCTGCGCTTCGTGCGCCCCACCGATGGGCGCGGCCCGGGGGTGGGCGCCATCGACGTGGGGGCGAAGGACCCCGGGCGCGTGCTGCGGGAAGCCGAGGCGCGGGGCCTCCAGCGCTCCGGGCGGCAGGTGGGGGTCTGCGGCTGCCGGGTCAACCTGGTCTGAGACCTTGCGCCCCGTTGCATTTTGGCCCCCGCCGCGAAACAGTAATCCAGCAGGGACCAGGAGCGGGCTCGCCCAGGCGGCGAGCGCGCAACGGCAATCCCAACGCGGACCCACCAACATGTCCGGTCAGGCGTCACGAGGCGG
>JBGPEV010000330.1:0-4523 GCA_041482995.1 bacterium
GGCCCGCCGGGTGACCAGCCTCTCCATGGAGATGATTCCGCGCATCACGCGGGCGCAGAACATGGACGCCCTCAGTTCCATGGCCACGGTGGCCGGCTACAAGGCCGTGCTGCTCGCCGCCAACGCGTTCACCCGCTTCTTTCCCATGTTCATGACGGCGGCCGGCACCGTGGCTCCCGCCCGCGTGCTGATCCTCGGCGCCGGGGTGGCGGGCCTGCAGGCCATCGCCACCGCCCGCCGGCTGGGCGCGGTGGTGGAGGCCTTCGATACGCGTCCGGTGGTGAAGGACCAGGTGGAAAGCCTGGGCGCCAAGTTCATCAGCCTTCCCATCACCAAGGAGGAAGCCGAAGGCGCGGGCGGCTATGCCAAGGCGCTCACGGAGGAGCAGCACCGCAAGGAGTTGGAGCTGATCGCGGGCCGCCTTGTGCGGACGGATATCGTCATCTCCACCGCCCTGGTGCCCGGCCGCAAGGCCCCGATCCTGCTCACGGAGGCGATGGTGCAAGGGCTCAGGTCGGGCTCCATCATCGTCGACCTGGCGGCGGAGGGCGGCGGCAACTGCGAACTGACGGCGCCCAACCAGACGGTGGTCAAGCACGGCGTCACGTTGATCGGCACCTTCAATCTGCCCGCGTTGATGCCGACCCACGCCAGCCAGCTCTATTCCAAGAACGTGGGCAACCTGGTGCTGCACCTGGTGGGCAAAGAGGGCTACCGGATCGACCTTTCCGATCCCATCACCGGCGCGATCGTTCTGACCCACGAAGGTCATGTGGTGCATCCGGCCCTGAAAGGGGCCTGAGCGCGGCCGCGGGCTTCCGCGGTGCGTCCCAAGCGGCTGCCCGGCAGCGGATTCCGATCCGCGGGCGGGCACCGGCCTGACCCTGCAACCGGGTGAGGAGACCCATGGTTACTGTGTCCGTTCTGATGGTCAGCCTGTACGTGTTCGTGCTGGCCGTATTCGTCGGCTTCGAGATCATCTCCAAGGTGCCCCCGCTGCTGCACACGCCGCTCATGTCGGGCACCAACGCCATCTCCGGGATCTCCCTGGTGGGCGCGGTGGTGGCGGCCGGGTTCAGCCACGAGATCTTCACGACCGTGCTGGGGATGATCGCCGTCGTGTCCGGCACATTGAACGTGGTCGGCGGGTATCTGGTCACCGACCGCATGCTGCGGATGTTCAAGAAAAAGTGAGGTCCCCGCCATGCCGGGTTATGTCGTCGATGCGATCTATCTGGTGACCTCGGTCCTGTTCATCGTCGGGATCAAGATGCTCAGCACCCCCGCATCCGCCATGCGGGGCAACTTCATCTCCGCCATCGCCATGGCGCTGGCCGTGGGGACGACGCTCGCGACGGGCGAGATCGTCGAGTACACTTCCATCGCCATCGCCATCGTGATCGGCACCGTTATCGGGATCGTGGCCTCGTACATCGTGAAGATGACGCAGATGCCGCAGATGGTGGCCGTCTACAACGGGGTGGGCGGCCTGGCGTCGTGCCTGGTGGGGGTCGTCGAGTTCTACCGCAATTACGGCCACCTCTACCCGTATCTGACGGCGATGATCGCCTTGACGGTGCTGGTAGGCGCGGTGACCTTCACGGGCAGCATGGTCGCGTTCCTCAAGCTGGAGGAGAAGCTGATCTCCGGGCAGCCGACCCTGTTCCCGATGCAGCATTGGCTGAACCTGGCGCTCATCGCCGGCATCGCCGGCCTGGGCACGGCGCTCGCGGTCAATCCCGCCTACGCGCCCATGCTGTGGATCCTCGTGGGGGTCTCGTTCCTGCTGGGTGTGCTCGTGGTGATCCCCATCGGGGGGGCGGACATGCCGGTGGTGATCGCCCTGCTCAATTCCTATTCGGGCATCGCCGCGTCGCTGGCGGGGTTCGTGCTCTCCAACAATCTGCTCATCATCACCGGCGCGCTGGTCGGGGCCTCGGGGATCTTCCTTTCGGACACCATGTGCCGGGGGATGAACCGCTCCATTTGGAACGTGCTCTTCGGCGGATTCGGGTATGTGCCGATGGCGGCCGGGGGCGGACCCGCCGCTGCGGCCGGCCAAGCGGGCGCGGTCAAGAGCTATTCCATCGAGGACGCGGTGAACGTCCTCTCCTCCGCCCGGTCCGTGATCATCGTGCCCGGCTATGGCATGGCCGCCGGACAGGCCCAGCACCAGGTGCGCGACCTGGCGGAGGTGCTGGACGGCATGGGGGTGACGGTGCGCTACGGCATCCATCCGGTGGCCGGCCGCATGCCCGGTCACATGAACGTCCTGCTGGCCGAGGCCAATGTGCCCTACGACCAGTTGCTGGAGATGGACCAAATCAACGACGACTTCAAGCGCACGGACGTCTGCATCGTCGTGGGCGCCAACGACGTGGTCAATCCCGCCGCCAACACCGATCCCAGCAGCCCAATCTACGGCATGCCGGTGTTGAACGCGGAGCAAGCCAAGACGGTGATGGTGCTCAAGCGCAGCATGAATCCGGGCTTCGCCGGTATCGAGAACGCTCTGTTTCTCCACGACAACACGATGATGCTCTTTGGCGATGCCCGCGCCACCCTCACGAAGCTCGCCAACGCCTTGAAGCGGCAGTAGCCTTCCGCGCCCGGCGGCAGCCGCCGTGGGCGCGCCTCAATTTTCGGATGATTCGCTACGCTGTTGGCGCATCGCTCCTCTGCGGCCCCTATCCCTGCCCTTTCCCCCAAAAGCCGGGGAAAGGGAAGTGCCTGCGCCACGCACGGAGGCTGACGGCACTGCTGGATAGAAGCCCGCCCGAGCCGCCGCCTGGCGCTTCCCCGTGAGTCCCCGACCTCCCGAGTCAAGCCTTTCCCCCGTGGGGGAAAGGTGGCCGAACGCCGGATAGAGGCCAGCGGACGAGCGCTGCGCCTCCGCCGTATCCTTGTCCGGCTGCCCCGTGCGTTCGAACCATCCCCGAATTACGACGTGACTCACCACTGCCGCGTCCGGCGGCAGCGGCCATGGGCGGACCTCCCAACTGAAAAGCTCCGCGCGTTTCCCGGGCGCTCCGAGAACCGGCCTTGATTTTTCCCTCGATTATCCTAAATTCAGACGCTGGGGGAAGGTTGTTCGCTTCTGCAGCGTGCAGGCTTCGGCGCGTCACCGCGCCGGAACCGGCGGCGGCGCGGTTGCTTGGTGGATCGCGCGTGCGGCAGGGGCGCGTCCGGACGGCGTGCCGGCTGCGGACGGGACAGACCCCGTCGGCCCGTTTGCGTCCAGTGGCTCACCCCCGGCATGCCAATGAGGGAAATAACAGTTCCCAACCGCGAGTCTGGGCTCCACCCATGGCCACCGGCAAGCCTGACGTGTCGTTTTTCCACACCCTCTATCAGGGTGAGGTCGATTTCGACGCCGAGCGCTTCTTGGTGGAAGTGGAGGCACAATTCGAATCGCCCGAGTTGCGTGACGAGGTGAAGTGGCGCCTGGGTGTGCTGACCGAAATCTCCGCGTTGCCCGACCTGACCGAAGTGTCCTCGGGGCTGAAGAACCAGTTGACCCGCATCTTTTCGGCCGGCGGGGATGCCGGCGCCGTGCTGGGCAAGCTGAAGGACCTCACCGAGATCGCGGGGAAAGACGGCAAGCCGATCGATCTGCGCCGCTTCCTCAAGCGCACCCGCCGCACCTACTCCGAGAGCGAATACCGCGCCATTCTGGGCAAGAAGCTGAACAACACGCGCATCCATTTGGAAAACCTCATTGCCTTCTACCCCGACGCCGAGGTGGAGCTCCGGAAGCTGATCAAGGCGCTCAAGACCATTCACGGCAAGATCGCCGACCCGAAGGTGCGCACCTCGGACATCAAGGACCAGGAAGACAAGCTGCGCGGCACGATGACCTTCCAGATCTACGAGGATCTGAAGACCCGCTTCCTCAAGGACTGGCTGGCGCGCTTTACTTCGCTCTCGGAGGCGGAGATCGCCGGAATGACGCCCGACGAGATCCAGCGCGTGATCCTGGAGCACCAGCGTCATCAGACGACGCAGTTGCTCAAGACCAAGATCCATCTGATGGACACGGACATGAGCGAGCACCTGGGCCTGCACGATACGCTGGAGGGGCAATTCAAGGACGGGGACTTCTGGAAGGCGGCCAACCCGAATGCGCGGACGGGCTTCCGGCAATGGGTGCTGGGCACCGTGCAGGCTTTCGGCATGCTGAAGGGCCAGCGCTACGCGTTTTTCCAATCCGACGACGATCAGGATCAATACCTGCTGTTCGGTCTGGGCGTGGCCAGCCTGCCCGCGACGGCGGATGAACCCATGCGCATGGTGCCCTACGTCAAGCCGTTCACGCGCAAAGTGGGATACCTGTTGGAAATCCGCAAACGGGAACTCTCCAACCAGGAAGCGTACCATCACGAGTTGTTGCACTACGTGATGCCATTCCTGTTCGCCTTCGATCAGATGAAGGACTTCAAGGTGAGCAAGGAACTGCTGCAGTTCTTCAACAGCCGGTATTGACCGCCGCTCCGCGATGGCCGCCCCGCCTCGCCTCGCGCCCC
>JBGPEV010000331.1:0-4499 GCA_041482995.1 bacterium
CTTCCTCTTTCTTCTCGCCGATGAAAGTCTGGTTGCGGGCGACGAGCGCCGTGGTTTTGGCTTTGATCTGATCGGTGACCTCCCGCAATTGGCCCTTGAGGAGCGCCACGGCCTCCGCCATCTTTCCGTTCCGGTGCAAGGTGCGCATTTCCCGGCCCAGCGGGCGCCATTTGTCCAGCAGCGCCGTCATGTCGTCGATGTCCTTCTTGCCCGCATCAACCAGCGCCATATCCCGGAACTGCTTCATGGTTGCCCGCAGCCGGGTTTCGACCCCATCCACCTGGGTTTCCATCGCCTGCATGCCCTCCGCGGCGGTTTCGAGCACGAACCCGCGCTGGGCCACACGAATATCGCTCACGGCAACGTCCATCCGCAGCGCCAGTTCGATGCGGTCGGCGGAGGCGGTCAGCCCCTGGATGATTCCCACGAACAGCGTCTCGACATAAATTCCCGCGGCGGCCACTACGATCAATCCGGCCAGCGACACGCTCATCACCGCCCACATTTTGCTTTTCAGACTCGTTCTGCTCATCTCACTCTCCCATGGGAAATCAGACTCCGGTTGACTCCGGGCGTATCCTCGCTGCCCTCCCATTCCTTTCTGTTGGGTCGGCCGGGTGGGCCGGTCAGCAACAGGGTGGTGGACAGGTCGGGGGTTCACCTCGTCTTGAACGTGCGAAACCGCATCGTTCCCACGCGGGATCCGGTGCCATTTGCGGACGAGAACGATCATTCCGCGCCACGGCCTGATTCCGGCCCCCGCCGGTCACTCCGAATCGCCTACAGGTCGCGGAACTCCCCTGCCTTGGGCTCCGCCGGGCCCGCCGGGTGGCGATCCGCTACGATACGCGAACGCAGGCTCCCGTCCTTGGGAACGGCCGCGCCGTTGCCTGGCGCGCCCTTCTCCAAGCGCGCGGTGGGATGGGCGGGGGCGACGGAATGGTCCAGCGCCCCCTGCGTCTTGCCGTTGGCGCGCGCACCCACAATATTGGCCATCTGAGCGACCAACTGGCCCAGTTCCGACGCCTGGGCGGCCAGTTCCTCGCTGGCGGCGGCGGACTGTTCCGCATTGGCGGCGTTGCTCTGGGTCACCGTGTCCATCTGGCTCACGGCCGCATTCACTTGCGAGATGCTGTTGGCCTGCTCCCGGCTGGCCTCGGCCAACCCGTGAATGAGGTCCGCCGACTTCTGGACGGACTGGTTGATTTTCTCCAGCAGCGCGCCCATCTCCTCGGAGACCTTCACGCCCTGTTCGGCGCGGGTCTGGGAGTCCTCGATCAGCGCGCTGGTTTCCTTCGCGGCCTGCGCGCTGCGCTGGGCCAGATTGCGCACCTCCTCGGCCACCACGGCGAAGCCCCGGCCCGCGTCACCCGCGCGCGCCGCTTCCACGGCCGCGTTGAGCGCCAGCAGGTTGGTCTGGAAGGCGATCTCGTCGATGGTCTTGACGATGCGCGCCGTCTTGTCGGCCGAGGACTTGATCTCGCCGATGGCCGCCGACATGCGGGTCATGGTTTTCCCGCCTTCCGTGGCCAAATCCCGGGCGCCCATCGCGAGCGTTTGCGCTTCCTGGGCGCTGCGCGCGCTGGTCGCGGTGGAATTGGCCATTTGCTCCAGGGTCGACGACGTTTCCTCCATGCTGGCCGCCTGCTCCGAGGCGCCCTCGGCCATGGCCGACGCACCGGAGGAAAGCTGCGCGGAAGCCGAGTTCACCTGGCTAGAGGCCGAGGCGACGCCATCCACCACCACGCCCAAACCGCGGACGGGGATGCGCACGATGAAGTACGCGATCAACATGGAGAGCAGTGTGAACCCCAGCCCGGCCAGCACGATGTTGCGGGTGGCGTTCATCTTGGCCGCCTGGGACGCCTCGTCGGTGGCGCTGAGGCTGGTGATGATCGAGAAGGCCGCCCGCAGGTCGCCGTCCTTCATGTTTTCCATTTGGCGGCCCAACACGTCCTTGCCGTTCTTCCACGGGCTGGTGGCCGGATCGCCATGGCAGCTTATGCAACCCTGCTTTGCGTCCAGGTACACCGGGCGGATCACCATCAGGTTGGCGCCGCCGTCGGTTTTCCTGACCAGTTGCGCGGACTTCGTTGCCTTCAGTTCCTGCAGGATGGCAACCTCTTCCTGGGTGGGCGTGTTTTCCTTGTTGCGCGGATTCTCGGCGAAGATGCGGAACTTGTAGAGCTCCTTCTCCGCCCCCGTGTTGCCCAACTGGAACGAGGCAAAGATCGGCACCGATTTCAGGATGCGCTCCTTGGCTTCCTTCGGCAGATTGCCGTCGGGATACTTGCGCACCGCATCCTCGATCAGCGGCTCCAGCGCGCCCATGCCGGCGATGTAGTCCCGGCCCACTTCCAGCCGGGAGAGGATGGCCGCCGATTTGGCCACGGTGTCCTCAAGGGTGATCTTCGAGATTTCCATGCGCGCCACGACGATGGCCGCTACCGTGCACAGCACGCTCGCCCCGAAGACCGCGGCGAGAATCTTGTTCTGGAAACTCATCTTCATGACGGACCTCTCGTCGGTATTCGATTGATGCGCCACACACTGGGCGACGCTGCCGATTTCGCTGCATTGGCCTGGAGGGGGCCGCCCGATCGGCCCCCGGTACCCGCTGCGGTTCGACCGTGAATGTCCGCCACGGCGTCACCGGATACGGTGGGCCAACGCGGAGCGTGAAATGTACCCACGCTCTGAACGGTCACGCGCCGCGAAGGTCCGCGACGGACCGATTTTCAAATGGCGTCACGGCTGGCGCGCCTGGCGCGCCTGGCGAAGCGGAAATCAGGCAAGAACCGGCGGGTATGAATCGGGCGCCGGATGGAGCGCGAGCCGGGAGGCCGGCTGCGTGAAGGGCGGACGGGAGCGCAGGGACTCGGGCGGTGCGCCGCGCGGCGAGGGTTGCTGCGCGGCTCAGTCCTGCTCGGATGGCCGCGTGCGCGCATCCAGCACGGCCCGGTCGAAGATGCCTTTGCCCGGCACGTGATTCATCTCCAGGCGGATGCCGTCGGGGTCCTCGAACAGCAAGGAGTAGTACCCCGGCACCCAGCGGTCTTCCTGGGGCGGATGCAGCACCGTGGCGCCCAGCCGCTGCACCAGCGCATGGGTCGAATCCACGTCCGCCCGTTCCCGCGCGCGGAAGCAGACGTGGTGCAGGCCGGAGCGGCCCTGGGCGAACAGGCTCTCCGCGTGCTCGGGCGCGGCGGGGCGCAGGCCCACCGCCGTGCGGCCCCCCACGTAGTACAGGTACTCGTCGCTATCGATCACGCGGGTCAGCCCCATGTGATCGAGCAGCGCCGCATAAAACGGCCCCGACCGGGCGACGCTGCGCACCGTGAGCATGACGTGGGCGATGCCGTTGATCTCCATTCCCGCTCCCTTTCAACCACGGCGAAAAACGGCTGAACCACAACGAACACGACGAGCACGACGAACAGCAATTCCGTTCGGGTTATCCTGGCAATCTGTGCGCAATTCGTTGTGATCGTTGTGCCCGTTGTGGTTCAAGCCTTTTGCCGTTCTCAGTTGGCATTTCAGTTCAGCATCCCTTCCGTCTGCTCTGGGATCGCCGCATGGGACGCGTGGTGGTGGAACAGCTTCCATGCGCCCGCCGCGGGATCGAAGGCGAACAGATTGGTCACCGCGGTGGTGGACGTGTGGCGCTCATAGCCCACGCGGGAGGCGATATTCTCGTAAAGCGTCACCACGCCGATGTGGCCCGCCACGTGCGCCTGCACCTGATCCAGCGTGAAGGACATGGCCGTGGTGTTCTCGATGATGCGCTTCCAGCTTTCCAGCACCGGCCGCGCGCCCCGCAGCGGCGACCAGCCCGGGTGGCAGCAATACACGCGGTCACTGTGTTCCCACAGCTCGTGCATGGCCGCGACGTCCAGTTCCTCGAACGCCTCGTAGAACCGGGCATTGGCCTGGAGCAGGGATTCGACCGTGGGGTGGTCTGGCATGGCGCCTTGCGAATCGAACAACAGCAGCGAACAGCAACAACTGCTGAACCACGACGAACACAACGATCACAACGAACTGCCAAGGGCTTCATCCTAAATTACACAAAGGAGACGAAGGACGGCAATTGGGATTAACCCTGCTTTTCCTTCGTGGTCTTTGTGGTCTTCGTGTTTCAGCCGTTTTTGCAGTTCGTCGTGCTCGTCGTGCCCGTTGTGGTTCAGCCTTTTTTGTTTTGGCTGTTCCCCGTCCAGCGCAGCACCGGCTGCCGCGCGGCCCGCACCTCGTCCATGCGGCGGCGCGGGGCGAGGTGGGGCGCCGTCTTGACCAGGTCGGGGTCGCGGTCGGCCTCGGCCAGGATGGCGCGCACGGCGGCGATAAAGCGGTCCAGCTCGGCGCGGGGCTCACTCTCCGTGGGCTCGATCATCAGCGCCCCGTGCACGGTGAGGGGGAAGTAGGTCGTCGGGGGGTGGAAGCCGTAGTCCATCAGGCGCTTGGCCAGGTCCAGGGTGGTGATGCCGCCGTGGCCGGCCAAG
>JBGPEV010000332.1:0-4497 GCA_041482995.1 bacterium
GGCCCGCAGTTGGGCCTTGGAGAAGGGCCGGGGTTGAGGCCGCGCGAAGCGCGGGACGGCCCAGCGGATACATCAAGTCCGGACTTTGCACTTGCCCTGTTAATCACCCGAGGTCCGTCGACACCGCGCCGCGGACCGTGATAAGCCCCAGGACTGGCCCACCCCAAGTTCCACTTGCCTGCACCGCCACGGATGCCCAATGCCCGGATCGGCTAGCGAAGCTTCGAACCGCGCCGAGGGGCCGGTGCCGCCCGCCCGGCCTGCCGGGACGCACACGCGTGGGCTGCGTGCGTTGCTGCTGGCCGGACTGATGTTTGCGCTCTGCGCGGGATTGACCGGCGCGCAGGGGGACCCCCGCTACCGCTGGGAGCGGCAGTTCTACGGGGAGTTGGACGGCCGCAACGTGCTGCTGTTCGGCGACTCCGCGTCCTACGGCAAGCCGGCATTCGGCAACCTGGGCGGCCCTGGCAAACCCACCCTGCTGGTGGGGCGGCTCGATGGCACGATCGCCAAATTCGAGATGGCCGGGCCCGCGCAGCACCCGGCCTGGCGCCTCGTGGACGAACGCATCAGCGCCTACTTCCCCGCCGGCCCCAATCGCCGGGTGTTGCGCGTGATCGACGTGGGCGGCCAAGCGGCTCCCGCGCTGGCCGATATCGACGGGGATGGGGACTTGGACTTGTTCGTCGGCGCGGGGGACGGACGGTTGTTCTTCTTCCGCAACATCGGCACGCCCAACTTGCCCGTGTTCGAATGGGTGACCGAGCGCTTCGTCTCCGCCGAACTGGGCGATCATCTGGTTCCGGCATTCCAGGATATCAACGGCGACCGCGCGCCCGACCTCGTGCTGGGGAACGGGGCGGGGGAGGTCTATCTGCTCATCAACCAGGGCCGCATCGCCGAGCCGGCGTTTTGCAGCGCCCTGACGCCCGCCGACCCCGACGTGGAGCCCCCTTGCAAGCCCGCGCCGCGCCTGATCGCCTCGATCAAACCGGAAATTCACGCGGCCCCCGCCTTGGTGGATTGGGACGGCGACGGCGATCTGGAGCTGTTCGTCGGCAAGAGCGACGGCACCATCGCCTATTTCGAGAACCGTGGCACACGCAGGGAACCCGATTGGCGCCTGACGCAGCCGCGCTTTCTCGCCATTGACGACGGCGGGTACGCCGCGCCGGCCTTCCTGGACATCAATGGCGACGGCAAACCCGACCTGATCGTCGGCAGCAGTTCCTCGGCGCTGTCGCTCTACACCAACCTGGACACGGGCCAGATGCTGGATGTCTGGAAGGTGACGGACAACCTGCTGGACATGGAGCACTTCGCCCGCGGCCTGGAGCGGGTGATCATCGCGTCGGGAGACGTGGATGGCGACGGCGACCTGGACTTGATGATCGGCGACCGGAACGGCGGCCTGATGTGGGTGGAAAACGTCGGCACGCCGAAGGCGCCCAAGTGGCGCGTCAAGCAGGAGAACGTGTTCCCCGGCACCCAACGCCGCAACACCGCGCCCCTGCTGGTGGACATCGACGGGGACGGCGATCTGGACCTGCTGGTGGGAGGGGCCGATGGCCGCATCTGGCTGTTCCGCAATATCGGCACGCCCAAGAAACCCCAGTGGGTGCTGGAGACGACCACCTTCGGCGGCATCGACGTGGGCGCCAACAGCGTGCCGGCGGCGGTGGATATTGACGGTGACGGCGCCCTGGACCTGTTCGTGGGCAACGGCCGCGGGCTGGTGATCTTCTACCGCAACGAGGGCACGGCCAAGGCGCCGGAATTCAAGCTCACCTCCACCCGCTTCGGCGAGGTGAGCGTGGGCCAATCCGCCGCGCCCGCCTTCTTCGATTGGAATCTCGACAAGCGGCCCGATCTGGTGATCGGCAACCGCGAGGGCAAGCTGACCCTGGTCGTGAACAACAATACCGCCGGAGACCCCCAGTTGCGCGCGTGGAAGACCGTGCCGGGCGCCTGGGAAAACATCCAGGTGCGCGGCTACAGCGTGCCGCACTTCGCGGACTTCAACGGGGACGGTCAGCCGGACCTGATGGTGGGGGATGGGGAGGGCAACATCCGCCTCTACCTCAATGGCGGCACCGATCAGCCGCTGGTCGCGGCGCCGTCCGCCCCGGCTGCGGGCCCTGTCCCCAGTCCGCCGGCGGGCCCGGCGGGCGTGACGGTGACCACCGCGCCCCCAGCGCCCCGGCCCGGTACGCCCGCCGCGCCCAGCGCTCCGCCGGTCGCACCCACTGCCCCGGGAGCACCGGGTGCCGCGGCTCCGGCCCCACGTCCTGCGCCGGCGCCGCCAGCCGGCGGGGGCGCCCGCGCGGGGGCGCCCGCCGGTGCCGCACCGGGCGCGCCCTCCTCTGCCGGACGGCCGCCGCGACCCGCCGGGGCCCCACCGCCCGCCGAGGAGTCCAGCAACCTGGAGGAGGAGGCCGCCGGGAGCAATGTGGTGGTGGAAACCAAGAGCGGTCCGGTCGTTCCGGTCTATACGCTCGTCTCTCAGAAATTCGCCGGGATTCAGGTGGAAGGAAAAGCCATGCTGGCCTTCGGCGATTTGGATGGCGACGGCGCCTTGGACCTGGTGGTGGGCAGCGAAAAGGGCCAATTGTTGTTTTTCCGCAACACCGGATCGGCCAAGGAGCCGAAATTTACCCTGGTTCCCAATTTCTTCGCCGGCCTGGGCGAAATCCACATGCCCTGCCCCGTCGTGGCGGACTTGGATGGCGATGGCTTACTCGATCTCGTGATCGGCACGGAGGAAGGAAAGGTTACTCTTTTCAAGAACATAGGCGATAAGACCCATCCCCGCTTTTCGCGGGTGGATGAGCCCTTGGCCAACATCCGGGTGGGCCGGGGCGCCGCCCCCGTGGTGGCGGTAATGGGCCAGGGCGAGGTCACGGACCTGCTGATTGGGAACTTTGCCGGCAACCTGATGCTCTATGTGCGTGACGGCGGGGCGCGATCCTTGAATTTCAAATTGCAGGACCGCCGGTTCCTGGGCCTGGACGTGGGGGTTTCCTCCACCCCGTTCGTGGCCGATGTGGATGCCGATGGGGTAGCGGATCTGGTGATCGGTTCCGACGCCGGGCCGCTCACCCTGTATGTCAAGGCGGGAGATGCGAAGAACCCCCTGGCGTGGAAAAAGGGGCCGGACTACTTCAAGGGCTTGAAGATTCCGCCGGGTTCCACGCCCCGGCTGGTGGACATCGATGGCGACGGCGATCTGGATTTGATCGTCGGAACGGCCAAGGGGACGCTGTTCTTCTACCGCAACGACGCGGGTAAGGAGGACGCGTCGGCCAAGTAGACCCGGAGAGAGTGCGATGAGAAACGGACGTCTCACGAACGCTGGCCGCTGGACGGTGCGCGGCCTCGTAGCCGCCGCTGCCCTCAGCGCCGGCGTGTGCATGGCCGCCGCCGGTCAGGGCGGCGACACGGTCGAAGTGCAGAAGATCGTGCTCGCCGAGCGGGATTTGCGGCTGGGCCAGGAGCAACTGGTGCAGGTGAGCCTGCGCAACACCACCACCCGCGCCACCCAGGCCGGCATCCAGATCGAGGTGCGGGACGAGAAGGAGCGCCGCGTCGGCGCAGCGCAGCAGCGCAAAGTGGCCCTACCTCCCCTCGACGAGGCGCGTGAGTTCTTCACCTTCGCGCTGCCCAAACGCCAGGGCAAGTTCACCGTCAGGATGGAACTGTACGCGCCGGACTTCAAGGCCAAGCTGCTCTCCGGCGGCCCGGTTTTCTATTCCCCGTTCACCGTATTGGGAGGGCCCGAGGCGCCGCCGCCCGGACCCTTGTCCGCGGCCGCGGAGCCCGGCGGGGGCAAGCCCGCTGCGCAGCGGCCCGCTCCGCCCAATTTTGCCCCGCCCAACGGGCTGCGCTTCGAGCGTCCGGATTTGCAGTGGGAAAACGTGAGCGTGAAGCCAATGAGCCTGCTGGTCGGCGAGCCCCTGCACATCACCGCGGAGCTGCGCAATGTGGGCGGAGACATTGGCCGCAACGTCGACGTGGCCGTGGAATACTTCAATGCCCGCAATCCCAGCCGCCGCTTCCCCATCACCCGCACGGCGGTGCTGGTGGTGGCGCCGGGAGAGAAGGTCGAGATGGAATTCGAGACCGTCTTTGCCGAGGAGTCCCAACTGGGAGACTACCGCGTGATCCTGACCGTCGACCCGGAGAACAAGCTCGAGGAGTCCAACAAGGAGAACAACACCACGATCCTGGAGGCACCCATCCGGCTCAGCTTGATCAAGCAGGTGTTCCCGGAAGCGGGCTTTGTGTTCGAGGACGCCGGTTTGTTCCTCTTCCGCTGGGACAGCCGCCGCTTTGACGAGTTCAAGGTGCAGGTGGGTACCGCCGCGGACTTTTCCGTTTCCGGCACCTACTTCGATCTGCCGCAGGGTGCCAAGTGGACCCCGGCCCGGGAGATCGTGCCCCTGGAGGGGGAATTGCCCGATATGGCCCTGGGTCTGATGGAACGCCAGAAGGTGGACC
>JBGPEV010000333.1:0-4494 GCA_041482995.1 bacterium
TGGCCCATGTGGGCTGCCCCATCGTGGGGGACAAGAAGTACCACCCGGACGAGGGGGTGTTCCTGGATTGGCTGGAGCACCGCGACTTCGCCCGGCTGCAAGCGGCGCTCTGGCTGCCGCGCCAGGCGCTGCATTGCCATGCGCTGGAGTTTCCCCACCCGCTCACGGGGGAGGATCTGCGCATCCAGGCCCCGCCCGGCAGTTGGGCCGCCAAGCTGCACGGGCTGCTGACGCCAAACTTTGCCGATAACGCCCCGGCGTAAGCCGGCAACCCGGGCCGCCCGCGGCCCGCAGCAGTTCACAAGGAACCCGGACCTCGGAACCCGAAACCGTGGCTCTGTTCAAGAAGAAGACGCTGACGGGGCTGGCACGCACCTGTGGCTGAGCGGCCAAGCTGAGTCCGGTCGGGCTATCGGACTTGCTGGATTCGCTGCCTCCGCAGCACGACCCCAACCTGCTGGTCGGAATGGAAACTTCCGACGACGCCGGGGTCTACCGTCTCACCGACGAGACGGCGCTGGTGCAGACGGCGGACTTCATCACGCCGCCCGTGGACGATCCGTTCCTCTTCGGGCAGATCGCCGCGGTGAACGCGCTGAGCGACGTTTACGCGATGGGCGGCCAGCCGCTCACCGCGCTGAACCTGGTGGGCTTCCCCTCCCAGGATCTGCCGCTGGAGATGCTCAAGGGCATCCTCGCCGGGGCGCTGAGCAAGATTCAGGAGGCGGGCGCGGTGCTGGTGGGGGGGCATTCCACCGACGACGAAGAGCCGAAGTTCGGCCTCTCCGTGACCGGCCTGGTGCATCCCCAACGCATCTGGCGCAACTCCACGGCCCGGGTGGGCGACCAGTTGATTCTCACCAAGCCCATCGGCAGCGGCGTGCTCTTCAACGCCAACCGCAAGGGCTGGGTCTCCCCGGCGGCGCTCGCAGCGTGCCTGAAGCTGGTGACCACGCTCAACCGCGTGCCCGCCGAGGTGGCCGCGCCCCACGCGCCCCACGCCTGCACGGACATCACCGGCTTTGGGCTGGCCGGCCACGTGTTCCACATGGCCAAGGGCAGCGGCCACACGTTCCGCATCGACCTGGCCGCCGTGCCGGTGATGGAGGAGTCCCTCGCGATGTACCGCAGGGGCATGACCACGGGCGTGAACGCCGCCAACCGCGCCCTGGTGGAGGACGACCTGCGCTTCGACACCGATCTGCCCGTCTGGCACCGGGAAATCGTGTTCGATCCGCAGACCGCCGGCCCCCTGTTGTTTGCCGTGGAGCCCGGCTGCGCCGAGACCCTGGTGAGTGAGCTGCGGGAGCACGGCATTCCCCACGCCACCCGCATCGGCGAGGTGCGCCCCCGCGAGTCGCACCGGCTCGTGTTCGCGTAGGGGCGGGTAGGGCGGTCGAGACGGCCGCCCCACCGAGGGAGCGGCACCGGTAGCGGCGGGCCGGAGCCTGCCCTGAGCCAGCCGAATGGGTGCCCTGCCCGCGGAGCCAGGGCGTCCACAAAGTCCGGCTCCCCAGGCAACAGAGGGTAGCCGCGGGCCTCCTGGCCCGCCCGGCACGAGGGGGCAGGCGGGGACGCCTGCCACTACCCACTCGCCGCTGAGGGTTTGGCGCGACTTTGTGGGAGCCCTGCCCGCGGAGCCACCGCCCCTGGTCATCCGGGCCTATCCACGGTAAGAGGGGGCACTCGGGGGGAAGGGGTCACCGAATGCAGCGAGAGGCCGGCATGCGTGGACTGCAAGGGAAGGCCGCCATCGTCACGGGCGGCGCCAGCGGCATCGGGCGGGCGATCTGCCTGCGGCTCGGGCAGGAGGGCTGCCAGGTGGGGATCTTCGACAAGAACGCCTCCGGCGCCCAGGAGACCGCGGGGGCGATCGCCGCCGCCGGCGGCAAGGCCTTTGCCCACGGGGTGGACATCACGGACTACGAGGCGGTCGGCAAGGCGGTCGCCGCGTTCGAGCAGCAGGCCGGACCCATCGAGATCCTGATCAACAACGCGGGCTGGGACAAGATCGTCCCGTTCCTCGATACCCAGCTTGCGTTCTGGGACCAGGTGATCGCCATCAACCTGCGGGGCGCCCTCAACCTGCATCACATCGTGCTCAAGGGCATGGTGGCGCGCGGGCGGGGCAAGGTGGTGAACATCGCCTCCGACGCCGGGCGGGTCGGCTCCTCCGGCGAGGCGGTGTATTCGGCCTGCAAGGGCGGCATCATCGCCTTCACCAAGACCATGGCGCGGGAGGTGGCGCGCAAGGGCATCTCCCTCAACGTCGTCTGCCCCGGCCCCACCGATACGCCGCTGTTCGCCGCCGTGGCCGAGGGCGAAGCGGGCAAGAAGATCGCCGACGCGCTGCGCGGGGCCATTCCCATGAAGCGCCTGGGCAAGCCCGAAGACCTGCCGGGCGCCGTGGTCTTCCTGGCCAGCGACGATGCGAATTTCATCACGGGCCAGGTGCTGAGCGTTTCGGGCGGCCTGACCATGGCGGGCTAGACCGGTCTGCCGCGCCGCGGGGTTTCCCGGCCCGCACGTCCCGGAACCGGGCGGAATATCGTCGGCGCCGCTGCGCCGATCGCGGCGCCTCTTGCGGCGGGTTGCCCCGGCGTAGCGCCCTGCGGCCCCGGCCGCGATTCGCCCTCAGCCGCTGCGCACCGGCCGGTTCGCGCCAGCGCGTTGCCCGCTGCGCGCCAACAGTGTCGCCATTCGCCGAAGTTTCGTCCCGCGCGGCAGGTCCCGTGCCGGCCGTCTTGAGAACTACTCGCCAATTCCGTCCGCTCAATTCCCGCTGCACGCGGGTCAAAGCTGATCTTTGTCATAACTACGGCCCATGGGGAGAGGGGAACATATTCTTCAATATCCGAGCATGACCGGCAGGGATGGATGGGGCGCGCGGTGGGGACACCCTCGTGCCTCAATCGTATTGGGTTGGAAACGCGGTCCGGGTGGAAGGCCACAGTGTGGAGGCTTCCGATCGGCAAGCCTGCCTCACGGCGCCGTCCAGGACCCGCTTCCCAGCGCTAGCCCAGACTGGGGTGCGCTTCCTTCGCGGCCTGTTGCAGGCGGTGCCAACACGGATTGCCAGGCGCAACTGCCAACTGAAGGAGGGCATCATGGGTTCTCGAATTCCCCTCGCAAACGCGCTGCTCAAGGCATTGACGCTCTTGCTCCTGGCCGCATGTAGTGGCGGCGGAGGGGGCGGCGGAGGCGGGGGTGGGGGCGGGGGCACGCCCACGCCTACGCCTCCGCCAGACATGACGACGGCGAAGGTCAGCTTCGGATTTCCCTCGAATTCGATTGTGCCCCTGGCGCCCATGGGCACCGTCAGCCAAATCGAATCCCTCACGCTGGATGTGTGGGAAAGCATAAGTGCCGCGCTGTGGGCTGCTGGGCAAGCCGTGACCTTTACCCCGGGCAACCCGGGTACCGCGTCGGCTACGGTGACGGTACCGCAGGGTGTGGACCTCACTTTCTCTGGCCACGCCTATAATAACGCTGTCCCGGACAATGGGGATGAGATTTTCAGCGGAACCGGCACGGGTAATGCGGGAAGCGGGACACTGTCGGTTTCCATCGGCATGATGGTCAACGACAACGGCTCGCCCATCACCCCGCCCACGATGACTCTGAACGGGGTCGTCTCCTGCCCGAGCGCGAACACAGGGTGTGACGCCACGACCCTGATTGAAGGCTCGTCGGTGGCCATCACGGTGAACATCACCGGGACCCCCAATGCGCCCGTGAAAGTGGGCGGGATCGGCACCGACTGGTCGCCCAGCGTGCCGATGTCCCTGCTACTGGATGGCACTGGCTTGGCCACCCGAGTCCTAACGTGGACCGTTCCCACGGGCTTTGGCGGCTTCGTGGCAATCCGTTCCATCCTGCTGGAAAGCGGCACGCTGGGCGTGGATTACGCGGCGGTGGAAACCGACGTGAGGTTCACCGTTGCCCTCACGGCAGCAGCGACCGGCGGGTTCGCCTTTGGCCCGGTGATCACCGGCCTGACCGGCAAGAACACCGGCACCGTCAGTGTCAGCGGCAACCCGCCCGGCGGCATGGACCTGCTCTTGACCGTACAGGCCGAGGCGGCATCGGCGCTCACTCTGGATGCGTGGATGGAACAACCTGCCGGCGATGGGTGGATCAACACCGGTTCAGCCACCGGAGTGGCGGCCACAGGTGGGTCAGTCACCGTGCCGGGATATCAGGAATTTTCCGACGCCGCTTTGACCGTGACGGCCACCGACGAGGGTGATCTGTCCACGATCAACACGTACTCGCTGTCCGTCGGGCAGTACCCGGCGCCGTTGCAGTTCTAGTCGCGGCAGGCATCGGTAGCGCCGGCGGCGGAGCGGCCTGGCCGCGGCCGGCGGCAGGTGGAGGACGGGGAGGGCGCCCCCATCCCCGGCCCTTCCCTCCAACGGGGGGAGGAGCGCCGCTCTGAACGGCCCGCGCGGGATGCGGTTTCCGGCACGAGGAGCCGACCATGAGACGAACCCA
>JBGPEV010000334.1:0-4492 GCA_041482995.1 bacterium
CGCCTACTACGAGCGCTGCGTGCGCATCATGGCGGAGGTGGAGGAGGCCGAAGCGGTGGTCTCCAACCTCCACACCAAGCCCCGGGGCCTATTGCGCGTGAGCGTGCCGGTGATCCTCGGCCAGTTGCATTTCGCCCCCGCCGTGGCGGCGTTCCTCATGCAGCATGCCGAAGTGCAATTGGAGCTGATCCTGAACGACCGCTACGTGAACCTGATCGAGGAGGGGTTCGATATCGTGGTGCGCATCGATGAATTGCCGGATTCCAGCATGGTGGCCCGCCGCCTGGCGCCCAACCGGCGCGTGGTGTGCGCGGCGCCGGAGTACTTCCGGGCCCACGGCACGCCCGAGACGCCCGACGATCTCATGCGCCACAACTGCCTCACTTACGGCCCCCACTATCCCCACAAGGAATGGTTCTTCCGCACCGACGAGGGGCGGCGGGCCGTGCGCGTCTCGGGAAACTTCCAAACCAACAACGCCCAGGCCTTGCGCCTGGCTGCCCTGGGTGGGTTGGGCATGGCCCTGCTGCCGACGTTCATCGTGGGGGGCGACCTGCGCCAGGGAGTGTTGCGCCCCGTGCTCTCCCAATACGTCTCTTCCGATACCGCCATCTACGCCGTCTATCCCCACAGCCGCCACCTGAGCCCCAAGGTGCGGGCGTTCGTGGATTTCATGGCCAAGCGCTTTGGGCCGAACCCCAGTTGGGACGACTGGGCGCAACCCCAGGCGCCGGGTGCGGCCGCCGGGTGAGCGCCCAGCGCCGGTGCGCCGCCCGCCGGACCTCTGCCAGCCCGCTCGTTCGGGAGGGGAGCGGGCCGACTGTGCCGTAGGCGCGGCAGGCCCGCGGCGTTTCGTGCGCCCCGGCACCCGGGCCGCTTCCCGCCTCCGGCCCGCCGCTCAAGGTTCCGCCGGACCCGCCGCAACGCTCCTCTTGAGTCCTCCGATCTGCGAGGAGCAACGCGTATCAAGCGCGCATTCACGGTTGCGGTGCGGGTACTGGCCACGGTCTGGGTGACCGGCGAAGCGTTCGCCCCGTCGATCTCGGTCGATGTGCCGCTGCAAGACTCTTTCCAGAGCAAATTCCTGAATGCCAACCAAGACCTCAGGCCGAATGACCCTTCCGTTGGGAACGTCAGTGGCATGATCTTGGGCGCGGGCGTGGGCTGGTTCGGTTTGGGATACGAGAACTGCGCGGTCAGCGCGAAGGGCAAGTCGTCCAGTCCCGGCGCGCGGCCCACCGTCGATTTTACGCTGAACTTCCAACTCTATGACGTGTTCCTGGATTTGCCCTTCCACCGGCGGCACCCGCAAATTGGCCATGGTCGGGGACGGGTCAGCGCAGACTTCAAACCGATCATGGGGCAATAGTTCCTCGCCAAAGACGCGGGTGTGTCCCAGTACTTCGTGCGGTTGCCCTGGCCGGTCGGGCCTGTATTCGACTTGCATCTCGGCTACCACGTGCGCGCTGCGCAGGACGTGGACGTCCCCAACGGCGGCAATGGGTCCGACAAGCTGAAGATGAGCGGGCACACCCTGACCGCGGGGGTGCGCCTGGGCTTCCAGGGAAGCGCCTGCGGAGGGCGCAAGGGCCTGCCGCGCGACGCGCGGCAGGCCCTTGCTCCTTCGTGCGGCCGGGGGCGGACTAGAAGACGATCTGCCAGAAGATGCAAATGCAGGCTAGCCACCCCACGGTGAAGCTCAGCGTGCGCGCGTAGGGAATACCCGCCGTGTACACCACGTAGTGCACGACCCGCGCCCAGAAGTAGACCAGGGCCGAGACGGCGGTGGCGTTGCCGAACTTGTTGGTCGCCGCGGCGGTCAGCACCAGCGCCCCAAATACGACGAGGTTTTCCACCGCATTGTAGTGGGCCTTCTTGGCCCGCTCTGCCCAGGGCGCAACCGGTTTGGGATCGTTGGGGTAACCCATGGCGTCCTTCAGGCCCAAGACCATCGACCGATTGACGATATAGGGTAACCAGAGCACGGCGGTCAACAGTGCCGTCCACGCCAGGTACGTCAGCTCGGGTCTCATCGCTTGTTTCCCCCTTTTGAGATGTGCTGCCGCGGAACACGGGATATCGTGCCCGCGCCCAGCCTATGCCCGCCCTCCGGCGGAGACAATGGGCGGGCCAGAGCGGGCAGGAGGCCGGGCGGGCACGGTGAGGGGGCGGGCGCCCTACGTCCCCACCCCAATTGCCCAGCGGTCCGGCGCGGCATTCTAGTCCCCCCCACCCAAGAAAAGGGGTCCGGTGGGACGCCGCGGTGCGGGAAGGCACGGAGGTGCGCCCCACGGTACCGCGCGCCCAGCGCCATCACCCAGGGGCGGTGCGGGCTAGGATTGGAACTTCACGATCATGAGGCAGGGCTCGGCTTCGTCCAGAATGCCCTCCACCGCGAGGGTCTGGCCTGCCAGGCCCGCGGCGGGGAGTTTCCCCTGGCCGGTCACGGGCAGGTGCAGATCGAAGGCCGTGTCCGGGTCCAGCAGGGAGAGCGTGCGGCCCATCAGGATATTGGCGAATTCCCCCAGCGCATCCTCGACGGTGCCTTTGTACAGTTCATCCCCATCGCGCAACCCCATCAGGTTGCGGGCGATGGCCTCGGCGGTGCAGCGCGTGAAATAGAGATTGAGCGTGCCCGTGATCTTACCTTCGAAGGCGATCTGGCTCGTGTATTCGAACGGCGCGGGCGACTCCAGTTGGGCGGCCGATCCGGTTTCGAACACCATGAAGGCCATCTTATCGAGAATTTCCTCGAAGGCCGTGATCAGGCTGCTCTGCAGTTCCATGCCGGTTGGGTCTCGGATTCGCTGTGGGGGTGCTGGGCAGGGGCCGGTCACCGCGGGAACACCTTGTCCAGCATGGATTTGAAATCTTCGTGGGAAAACGGCTTCTTCAGGAACGCCTTGACCCCCAGCGAAAAGCAAGTGGCCTGGATCTGATTGTCGGCGCTGGAGGACAGCACCACGATGGGCACCTTGTCGATCCCCTGTTTGCGCAACTCGGTGAGCATGGAAACGCCGTCCAGCTTGGGCATCTTCAGGTCCATGATGACCAGGTCCAGCTTGTCCCGCAACTTGCGGATCAGCTCCAGGCCGTCCAGTCCGTTGTCGGCCTCGACAATCTCCTTGGCGCCGATGCCCGAGGCCATGACGGCCTTGCGCAGGATGGCCCGGATGGTGTGGGAATCGTCTATCACCGCGATCGTGCGTTCCATGCGTCTCCGTTAGAACTCGATGGTCTGCCCATCTTTCTTCATCTTCATCCGGCCGGTTTCCAGATCCAGGCTGACGGTGCGGTTCGTCGTTCCACCCACATCCTCATACTTGATGAAGAGGGAATATTGCCACAGCATCTTCTTGGCGGTGCGGGCGTTGCGGATGCCGATCTGAAAGATGTGCTCGTCCCGCATCATATTGGCCCCGCCGAAGACGCCGATCAGGAGCCGGTTCTTGTTGGCATCCAGGGCATAGAGCTCCTGGAACAGCGCCGCGATACCGGTATCGCCGAACTTGTAGGGATTCTCGGCCGCCTGCACCTCGAAACCCTTGGATTCCGGCAACTGGAAATGCAGCAGGCCGCCCACCCGCACGGCCGGGTCATAGGCCAGCACGGCGATGCAGGAGCCCAGCGCGTAGGTGATCAGCGACGAGCTGGGCGTCGCGCTGATCTTCAGGTCAGAGACCCCGACCGTGTAGACGACTCTATCGCTCATTATACGGGCCGTTGTGGAAGAAAGAGCGCGTCCTGCCACGGGAGGGAGAACCGCCGGGGCCGATTCGGTTGGCCCCGGCAGGGCAGAAGGGATTCCCATCGCACGTTGGTCTCGCTCAGCCGGTGGGCGCACGGGCCACCTTTAAACTATTCGCAACCCCCTGGCCGCACAAGCGCATTCGGCCCGGGTGACCGGCGCAAAGGGGATAGCAGGCGGATAAGCAGATGTCCAATTCGCATTCGCCGCCGGCGCCCTTGCTGCGTCTGTATTTTGATCAACGTCCATTGCCCCTCCAGGGTTTCCCACTTTCGAGTAGCGCGGAATCGGCGATTTACCTGTCAAGCCCCTTTTCTGACTCGGCAATCGGCGCGCTCAGCGGGCTGTACCGCGGGCCGCGGGGCGTTTGCAAGCCCGCCCTTGGCACACTATTTCGGATGGGCGCCGCGGCAAGCAGGGTGTCTTGCCTGCCCCGCCGAGGCGCTCACAAAGTTGACTCCATTCCGCCCATTGCCTCGGTCGGGCGGACCTCCTTGCCCGCCCACGCCGCTCCGGGACCGTCGCGGCGGCCCGTCTTACCATCCAGCGGCGTTGGATGCGGACTTCGCCGTTGCCCTGCCTGCTCCGCAAACGTCCAAGTCCATTCCAATCCTGAAGTGAGTCTGAAAGTTGGGGATGAGGACCGGTTAGGTTAAGCCACTCGAGACTTCCTGCCGAGGACCTGGAAGAGCTTCTCCCGGGCCAGGGTCTTGCGCCTCGCCGCCTCGTTGTCGCTCATTTCCC
>JBGPEV010000335.1:0-4487 GCA_041482995.1 bacterium
AACCGGCCAGCGAGGTGAGCGCCTCCCCTCCCACCCGTGTCCCAATCGCTCCGCCGGGCCCCGAGAGCGCATTGAGATCGGCGAGGGAGTAGGTGAATGCGTTCAGATTGACGACGGCGATGGCATTGGTCGCGAAGTTGTCAAAGGTCGAACCGCGCAGGGCCACCCACGCCACGCCGGGATGGCCGGGCAGCAGCAGCAGCGCCGTGGGATTGGAATTGACCGGGAACTTGAGCCGGCGCCGTTCCGCCAGCGATTGCGGCAGGAACTCGATCAGCGCATTGCTTCCCGCGCCGCTCGTTTCCACCCGGCTGAGGTAGTACCCATAGCCGCCCGAGAACCATGGCCCCACGGGGTCCAGGTCCAGGTAACGCCGCGTCTCCGGCAGCACTTGGTGCTCCGCCAGGCTGAAGGCGACCAGGGTATGTCCGACGTTGGTGATGCAGAACAGTTGCGGACCGCTGGGGACGCTGATGCTGGGCTGGGGAACGCTGGCGCCAGAATCCCGTGCCTCGGGCTTGCCGGCCAGTTGGTCCAGCAGGTCCTGCACGCCGCCGCACCCCACCAGGGCGGGCAGCAGCGTGAGGAGTGCGATGCGCAGGGAATGCGCCATGACCGGCCGGTCCCGCAACACAGCGGTAGAGCGCCCCCGCAAAGGAGAGTCTCCGGCGCCCACCGCAAGAGCGGCGCCCCCGCGCCCAGCACGGACACACCCGCCCGCACCCTACCCAAGGGCGCGAGCCGTCAAAGGGTCGATCGGGATCTTGAACGCAGCGCACCCGGCATCTGACACTCCGGATGATGCTTCACCCTTCCCTCCGAAGGCGTTGCGAAGCCGTGCGTCAGGCAGGTTTCCTGGCTTGCGCGCCGAATCGCCGGCCTTCCCGGGGTGTCAGCCCCAGTGGCTTGTTGCGGCGTGGACGGTTGCGCTTACAGTTACGGGGGTAGCTGCGGACTTGCACCGCATTCCCTTTTGACCCCACAGCGGGGCACCTGACGGCGCAACCGTAGGGCGCGGGCGCCGGCGTTGTCAAGCGCGCCCGGATTCCGGTGTGAGATCAACGCTGGCCATGTCCGCCGATACACGCCGGCCCGCGCTCTTACCGCGCGGCGCGGCGCATGAGCGTCCAATGAAGGGCCACCAGCCCACCCGCGAGCAAGACGCCCGCGATATTCAGGGCATCGCCCAGCCCCCCGGGAGCTTCAGGGAAGACAGCCAGAATTGCCGCTGTTCCAAACAGCGCCCGTAACAAGGCGGTCAGCGGCCCCAGCCCGTAGCCGACGATCGCCGCCGTTCCGACCCAGGTACCGGCCACCATGCGGGCGACGTCCCACCCGATCGCCAGCGTGGAACCCTCGGCCAACAGAGGCGGATTGGCAATGAAGCAGAACGGGAGCACGAACACGCACCAGCCCACGCGGACGGCCGTCCATCCCACGGACCAAGCGTCCGCCCGCGCAATGTTGGCCGCCGCGAACGCGGCCAGCGCAACCGGCGGCGTGATCATGGAGAGCATGCCGAAGTACATCACGTACATGTGCGCGGCGAGCGGGCGGATGCCCATCTGGATCATGGCGGGCGCCACCAAGGTGGCGAGCAGGACGTAAACCCCCACCGTCGGCATGCCCATGCCCAGGATCACGCTCACCACCGCGGTGAGACCGATCAACACCCAAACGTGGTTCCCGCTGAGCGAGAGCAGTTGCAGCGTGAATCCGAATGCCGCGCCCGTGATGTTCAGCATGCCGATCACAAGGCCCGCCGCCGCGCAAATGATCACCACGTCAACGACGGACTTGCCGGTGGACAGCAGGGCGGCAAGCAGTTGACCGGCCCCGATGCGGCGCCCCGCATAGCCGAAAAGCCAGGCGAAAGCGGCGAGCAACGCGGTGGTGAGCAGCGCCGCGTCTTCCGGCGGCCAGCTCCACACGATGAGCGCCGCGATCAGCACGAAGAAGGGAATCGGCAAGTGCCACCCGTGCCGCAGCACCGTCCAGGCCGTGGGCATCCCTGGCACCGGCGCCGCGGCGATGCGCCGCTTCGCCGCTTCCAGATCGACGCTGACAAACAGGGCCAGGTAGTAGAGCAGCGCGGGAATCACGGCGGCGATCACCACTGCCGAATAGGGCACTTGCAGCACTTCGGCCATGAGGAACGCCGCCGCCCCCATCACCGGGGGCATCAGCTGCCCGCCGGTCGATCCCACCGCCTCGATCGCGCCGGCCAGCACGGCGGGGTAGCCGGAGCGGATCATCATGGGAATGGTGACCACGCCGACGGCCGCGACGTTCCCCACGGCACTCCCGCTGATCGTGCCGAACAGCGCGGACCCCACCACGGCGATCTTTGCGCTGCCCCCGCGAAACCGCCCCACCAGCGACTCCGAGAGATGAGCGAAGAACTCGGCTCCGCCGGTGCGCCCCAGCACCTGTCCCATGATGCTGAACGGAATGACGACGATCGCGGCGACAGCCAAGGGGCCGCCCAGCACCGCGTTGGTGTCCAGGCCCAGGTAGACGATCAGGCGGGTGATCTGCACGGGCCGGGTGGCGAAATCCCCCGGCAGCCACGGCCCGACGAAGGCATAGGCCGCCATGCAGAAGATGAGGATGGGCAACGCGGCGCCCGCGCTGCGCCAGGTGAGCCAGAGCACCAGCGCGATCAGCACCGTGCCGATGGCCACCGCCTCCGGCGGCCGGTCAACCAGTTCCAATTGCAGGACGGGATAGCGCAGGGCGACGTATCCGCAGATGACCGCGCCGCACAGCGCCGCCAGCAATTCCCACCAGCGGGGCCGGGTTCCACCGAGGAATCCGATGACCACGCAGCATCCCAGGATCGCGGCGAGGTACTGCTCGGTATACAGGTTCACGCCCACCCGCTGATGCAGCCCAAGCACCCAGGCGACGACGGCGATCAGCAGACCCGCCTGCGCTGCGTGATTCAATAGCGCGGCGGGGCGATGGCCCTGCAAAGCTCCTGGGGCGGTCAACGGGCTGCCGGTGCCGCGCCGGTGCGCTTGGCCCAAGCCAAAACGCCGGGGTGATACGGCACGTCGAGCGTCTTGATCATCTTGGCTTTGTCGAGGCCGTTGAATTGCGGGTTGATCTGGGCCAGCGTCGCCTTGTGGGCGGCCAATCCCTCCGCCACCTTGGCAGCCACGTCATCCTTCACGTGGGCGCCCACGTACAGCATGTTGTCATAGGCCAGCACGGCGGTGGGTGCCGAGACGCCCGTCAACCCGGGCCTGGGCTGCACGTTGTCGACGTAGCCCTGGGGGAAGAGCCGCTTCATGGCGGCAAGGCTTCGCGCGTCTCCGGAGAGCGGAATCAGGATCAGGCCGTGCACGGCGACATCCACCTCGGTCACTTTCGCGGCCTGCAGACCGAAGAAGAAGGCGTCCGCCTTGCCGCCCGCGAAATCGTCGGCCCCCCGCACCACGTTCGGCACGAGCACCGGCTGAATATCGGCCTCCTTCAGCCCGCCGTTGGCCAGCAGGGCCGCCACCACCGCGGGAATCGTTCCCATCGCCGAATAGCCCCAGGTCACGCGCTTGCCCTTCAAGTCCGCCATGGTCTGGATGCCGGCGTCCTTGCGCACGAACATGCCGACGCGCAGGGGAAAGAGGACTGCCAGGGCGCGCAGGTTCTTCTGCGGCCGCCCCTGAAACGCGCCGGTTCCGTTGAAGGCTTCCGCGCCCTCCATCACGTTGGCCACGCCGAAGTCCAGTTCTCCGGAGTTGATGAGCGGCAGCAGCACGGTCTCCCCGCTGTTGGGCTGCACGCGGGCGGAAAGGCCCAGCGTATCGGACATGAGCTTGGCCACGGCGGACCCGGTGGCGTAGCTGAGCGAACCCTGCGGCATGGTCCCTACGCCCATGGTTTGCGCACCGATCGGCAGGCTCCAGAGCAGCGCGGCGGCGGCGGCCGGCACCGTCCAGCGGCTGAACAGGGACTTCCGGGCAAAATTCGCGTTCATGATTGTGCTCCCCCATTCTTATTGAAAGGTACGAGCATTGCCGTGGCAACGCCGTGACGATGCGACGGATCTTCCGGGGATTGGCCGGAGCACCGGCCCAGCGGGCACAGGCGTTCCACGGACGGGGCCCAGGGCATCCCCGGGGATCGTATGGAAAATGGGCTTCCGCTCCCCCGTTGCATCCGGTGAATTAGCGGAATACTACACTGCGCGTCCCGGCGGAAGCCTCAATCGCCGTGGGGGTCTCCACGCCGCCACCCCGGGAATGCCCGCGGCAGGCGTCCCGCCGCGGCACCCGCCGGCGCTCAGGCGGCGAGCTTGAGGAGGCGCTCCGCGTTGCCCCGGTAGATCTTCTCCTTCTGCGCCGGGGTCAGGTTCAGTTGCTCCAGCACGCGGATCGTTTCCCGGATGTACATCGGCCCCTTTTCCGGATCGAAGGGCGAGTCCGAGGCGAACAGCACACGCTCCGGCCCGAAGAAGCTGAGCCCGCACTTGGTGGCCTCCCACG